>JAGRNP010000008.1:23471-33147 GCA_020440705.1 bacterium
CTGACGATCCGGCAGCAGTCGTTCCAGTGGGCCGCGCTGGCCAACGGCCGTGTCATCGGCTTCGAGTTCACGATCACGAACACGGGGTCCGAGACCCTGACCGACGTCTTCCTCGGCATGTTCTCCGATTCGGACATCGGGTCGCGCGGGCGGCCCGGCGTGGCCGACGACGACCTGGCCGGGTCCCTGTCGTTCCCGGTCAGCGCCTACGACGGAAGTCTCCTGCCCGTGGAACTGGCGTACATGAAGGACGCGGCGCGGACGAACCAAGAGCCGGGGCGGGCCGCCTGGGTGCTGTGCGGCGTCTTCGACGACGCGGGCGCGCCGTTTCCCGTCGGCCGGCGGGGCTTCCAGGTCTTCCGGGGCAACGCGGCCTTCGCCGACGGCGGCGATCCGACCAACGACGCCGAGCGGTACGAGCTGCTCAGCCGGGACGAGGTCGACCCGGACACCCCGTTCGACGAGTGGGCCGACTACCGCACCCTGATCTCCACGGGGCCCTTCGCCACCCTGCCGGTCGGGGCGAGCCTGCACTTCCGCACCGCGTTCGTGATCGGGGAGAACGACGCCGATCTGCTCGACAGCGCGTCGGCGGCCGTGCTGACCGCCTACGGCCGATCCTTCGACCGCGACGGCGACCCGGCCAACGGCGCCGAGTTCCCCGTCCCCTGGATCCGGCCCGACGAGGTCCTGGTCGCGGCCCTCGGCGGCCGCCTCGAGGGTCGCTTCGCGGACGGCGGGGCCGAACTGGCGGTGGCCATTCCGGCCGAGTTCGCCGCGGTGATCGAGGTGCACCGGCGTGCGGCCGGCCGCCTGCCCGCGCGCACCTGGGACGCCGCCGACCTGTCGCTCTCCGGACGCGAGAACGACAGCCTCACCCTGACTCTCGACGACCGCGACGCCGGTCCCTGGCCCCGCTCCTACGAGTTGGCCGCGGTGATCGAGGGCGATCGCATCCCGCTGGACGAGGTGCAGGTGAAGGGGGCGCTGCCGATGCGGGCGACCCTGCAGGCGGGACCGAACCCGTTCAATCCGCGGCTGCAGGTGCGGTTCAGCCTGCCCCGCGACGGCCACGTCCTGCTGCAGGCCTACGACCTGCGCGGGCGCCGCGTCGCCGACCTCGTCGACGCCGACCTGGGCGCCGGTGAGCGGGTCGTGGCCTGGGAGGGCCGCGATCCCGCGGGACGCGCCCTGCCTTCGGGCACCTACCTGCTGCGGCTTTCAGCTGCCGGGGAACTGGTCGAGACCCGGGTGACGTTGCTGCGCTGACGACCATCGGGCCGGCCGACCTGCGGGGCGGCCGGCCCGCTTCTGCATCGTGCTTCTCAGTCTGCGGCAGCCGCCAGCTTCCGGCGCACGAGGTCGTCCCATCCGGTCACGTAGACCAGCGAGGGGGCGACCTTGTCGTTCTGCTCGGGCTCGAGGCCGACGATGGCCCGGCGGCCGTCCGGGTGCAGGATGACCTGGCCGATGCGCGGGAAGTCCGGGTGCGGTCGCAGGTCGAGCAGCAGTTCGGGCCGGCCGATGTCCGGCGCCTCGCCCGCGAAGTCCACCGGGATGCGGAAGAAGCCGATCTGGTCGATGAGGATGATCGACGCCCGCGCCGCGGACCAGATGTACGCGTCGAGGCGGCCCATGGTCGGGGGCAGGCTCCACACGGCGCCCGTGTCGGGAAAGCGACGCAGCAGGATCTCGCCGCCGTTGGCCGTGTCCTCCCGGAAGTACTGGGCGCCCTCGACGTAGAAGACGTAGCGGCCGTCGGTGCTGAAGCGCGCGTCGCGCTGGGACGAAGGGCCGCCGACCAGCGGCGTGAGCGTTTTCGGGTCGGCCGCGAGGTCGAGCGTCGTGATGTCGAAGCCGTTGGCGCCGCTGAAGATGGAGATGGCCAGGTGCCGCCCGTCGGGGCTCACGGCGTCGGGCCAGACCCCTCCCAGCGAAGGCGGCGAGATGACGGGCTCCGGGCGCAGGGAACCGTCCACCGGGCGCGACCAGACCTCGAAGTTGGTGCCCGCGTCGGCGCCCTGGGACCAGTAGAAGGTGCGCGAGTCGGGCGACCAGGCGCCCACGTACTCGACGCTGGGGCGGTTCGTCAGCTGCTGCTCGCGGCCGGTCAGCAGGTCGCGCACGGTGATGTCGTAGTCGGCGTCACGCACCTCGATGGCCAGCTTGCCGCCGTCGGGGGAGACGTTGCCGTAGCCGTAGTGGCGGTAGTCGGTGAAGGGGGTGACGTCGCCAGTGGCGAAGTCGAGCCAGGCCAGCCGCACGTCCTCGCTGCGGGAGCCGCGCAGGTCGAGGTAGAGCAGGTTGCCCTGCTCGTCGACGGCGAACTGGGCCGAGCCGTCGTCGTCCTCCTGGTTGCCCACCGAAGTGGAGACGTCCTCGCGCACGAGCTGGGGCAGGCCCGTGGGCGTGAGCGTGGCGAGGTCCAGGCCCACGGCGTAGATCCCGGTGCCGCGGGTGAAGAGCAGGTGGCCCGCCGTCCGCACGACCGGCGTGGCGCCGCCGCGCAGGATCACCTGCCGCTCCTTCGTGTCCAGATCGACGTACTCGACGGCGGACTGGTCGTAGTTGCGGCCGAGGAACTGGCACTCGAAGACCACGCCGCGCCGGCCGGGCACGAACTGCGGCCAGCGATGGCTGCGCTCGCCCCGGCTGCTGTCGGGTTCGGTGAGGGCCGAGGTCTCGCCACTGCGCAGATCCAGGGCCGTCAGGCCGAAGGCGATGCCCTGGGTGTAGACCAGCGTGGTCTCGTCGACCCAGGTGATGCCGCGGGTGAGCGGCGCGTCGACCAGGTCGAACGGGGTGCCGCCGGCCACGCTGATCCGCCTGATCTTGCCGCCGCCCATGAAGGCGATCCAGCGGCCGTCCGGCGAGAAGCAGGCGGCTTCGGTACCGGCCGTGCCGGGCAGCAGCGTCGATTCCAGCCGGGTCCGGGCCCGCACGTTGATGCCGTCCCGCGTGACCCAGGCCAGGTACTCCCCGTCGGGCGAGACCAGGACGTTCTTCCGCGTGTTCGGAATGTCGTCCTCGTTCGCGACCTCGAGCATCCATTCGGTGTGCGCGCGGGGGGGCGCCGGCCGGGGACCGAGGGCGGACCAGCCGAACCAGGCCGCCGCGACCACGGCCAGACCGGCCACGAGCCAGGGCAGCGGCGAGGGCCGACCCGCGGCCGGGGCCGGGGCCCCGAGCACCGACTCGTGCATGGTCGCCGGGTCGTCGCGCCACCGTTCGAGCCGCACCCGCGCCTCGCCGATGTGGCGCAGGCGGCGCCGCGCGTCGCGCTCGAGGCAGCGCTGCAGCAGGCGGCGCACCCCGTTGGGCGTGTCGCCGGGCAGGTCGGCCAGGTCGAGGTCGGCCCGCAGCACAGCCGCCACGGTGTCGCTGACGGTCTCGCCGTGGAAGAGGCGTCGCCCGGAGAGCATCTCGTACAGGATGGCCCCGAAGGCCCACACGTCGGTGCGCTGGTCGACCTTGCGGCCGCGCGCCTGCTCCGGGCTCATGTAGGCGGCCGTGCCCATGATCACGCCTTCGCGGGTGTAGGCCACGGTCATGGTCGGCGAGTTGAGGATGTCGCCCGAATCGAGGGGGTCGTCGGCGCGGGCGAGGCCGAAGTCGAGGATCTTGAGCTGGCCGTCCGGCGTCAGGCGCAGGTTCGAGGGCTTCAGGTCGCGGTGGATGATGCCACGGTCGTGGGCCGCCTCGAGCCCCTCGGCGAACTGGCGCGCCAGTTCGAGGGCCTCGTCCAGGGGCACGGGCGCGGCGTCGATGCGGTCGGTGACGTCCTGCCCCTCGACGTACTCCATGACCAGGAAGCGCAGGTCGTCGGCCTCCTCGAGGCCGTGGATCGCCGCGATGTTCGGATGGTTCAGGGCCGCGAGCACCTTGGCCTCGTTGCGGAAGCGGGCCAGGCGCTCGGGATCGGCGGCGAAGGCCGGCTGCAGGAACTTGAGGGCCACGTCGCGGTCGAGGCGGGTGTCGCGGGCGCGGTACACCTCGCCCATGCCGCCCTCGCCGAGTTTGGCGGTGATCTCGTAGGGGCCGAGGGTCCTGCCGATCATCGCAACGCCTTTCGCGAGAGCCCGGTCGCCGGTGGAATTGGAGAGTCGCCCGATCCTAGTTGGCGCGACCGGATTTGGCAACGCCCGCCGGGTTGACCCGGTCGCGAAGTTCGGCGATCCTGTGGCCACGGCGCCCCGCGCGCCGGGCCCCCCGAGCCGGAGGTCGACACCATCTTCTTCTTCGGACGTCGTCGTCGCGGCAAGCTGCTCGCGACGCCCCTCGATCCGGGGCGGCGCACCCTGCTGCACCGGGTGGCACCCCTGTGCGCGCGGCTGCGCGGCGAGCTGGCCGCCCGCCACGAGGGCGTGGTGAACGTGCTCCTGGCCGAGAAGAACTTCGAGACCGCCGAGGGGCTCGTCCTGACCGACGAGATGCGCCTGGCGGTCGCCGGCCAGGCGGCCCTGCTGCAGCTCCACGAGGGCGCCGAGTACTACCCCGGCCTGGCGAGCATCATCCTGTATCCCGAGTCCTTCACCGTGCGGCACGAGCGCTGGGGCGACGATGGCCTGGTGCACGAGGAGCCCGACGACCTCTCGGGCGAGTCGTGGGCCCAGGGCACGGTCGTGCTGGCCTGGTCGGACGTGCGGCACGAGGCGCGCAAGCGCGACGGCTACAACGTGGTGCTGCACGAGTTCGCCCACCAGCTCGACGACCGCACCGGCGAGGCCAACGGGACGCCGCTGCTGCGCGACGCCGCCAGCCTCGGCGCCTGGCACGCCGCCTTCGAGGAGGCCTTTGGCGCCCATCGCCGCCTGCTGCGACGGGACCGCCACCTGCTCTTCGACAAGAACGCCGCCGAGAGCCCGGCCGAGTTCTTCGCCACGGCGGTGGAGCTCTTCTTCGAGTTCCCGGCCGAGCTGGCCGAGACCTATCCGGCGGTGTTCGCCTGTCTGGCGGGATGGCTGGAGCTCGATCCGCGGAAGCCCCACATGGAGCGGGGAGGCGCGTCGTGACGGAGCGGCCGGGCCCCGCCCTCGATCCGGCGCTGCTGCTGACGATGTTCAACAGCGTGCCGGAGGGCGTCTTCGCCGTCGATACGGACTACCGCATCATCGCCGTGAACGACGCGGCGCTGACGGCGCTCGATCTTCCCCGCTTGCGGGTGATCGGCCGCTCGGCGCGCGAGGTGCTCCACGCGGGCATCGGCGGCGACGGCTGCCAGCTGCGGCGCACCATGGCCACCGGCAGGCCCGGCCTGACCCTCGACCAGCGCCTGCGCGACTCCCTGGGGCGCACCTTCCCGGCGACCCTCTCCACCGGCGCCCTCCATGACGACGAGGGCCGGATCATCGGCTGCGTGGTGACCTTCGTCGACCTGGCGCGGGTGCGGCAGCACCTCGACGTGTCCGACCCGGACGCCGCCGACGCGCCGGCCGGCGCCATGATCACCGGCGATCCGGCCATGAAGCGCCTCTTCGACCTGCTGCCGACCCTCGCCCGCAGCGCCTCGAGCGTGCTCATCCAGGGCGAGACGGGCACGGGCAAGAACCTGGTGGCCCGCACCCTGCACGGGCTCAGCGCCCGCGCCGACGGCCCCTTCATCACCGTCAACTGCGCCGCCCTGCCCGAGACCCTGCTCGAGTCGGAGCTCTTCGGCTACAAGGCCGGAGCCTTCACCGGTGCCCACCGCGACAAGCCCGGTCGCTTCGCGGCGGCCGAGGGCGGCACCCTCTTCCTCGACGAGATCGGCGACATCCCCCTCGGCATGCAGGTGAAGCTGCTGCGCGTGCTGCAGGAGAAGGTGTACGAGCGTCTCGGCGAGCAGACGCCGATCCCCTGCGACATCCGCTTCGTCACCGCCACGCACCGTGACCTGGACGAGATGGTCGCCGCCGGCACCTTCCGCCGCGACCTCTACTACCGGGTGAACGTGCTGAACCTGGAGATCCCGCCGCTGCGCGACCGGAAGGGGGACGTTCCGCGCCTGGCGCAGCGCTTCGTCGAGCGGCTGTCGCTCTCGCGGGGCCGGCACGTGACCGGGGTCTCGTCGGCCGCGCTCGAACTGCTCATGCGCCACAACTATCCGGGCAACGTCCGGGAGCTCGAGAACATCCTCGAGCATGCCTGGGTCATGTGCCGGGGCACGGTGATCGAACCCCGGCACCTGCCGCGCGACCTGCAGCTGCTGGCGCCGACGGCGGGTCCGGCCGCCGAGGACGGGCTGTCCCGGGTCGAAGCGGCGTACCTGCTGCAGGTCCTCGAGCGCCATGGCTGGCACCGGGGTCGGGCCGCCGCCGAATTGGGCATGCACCGCACAACGTTGCAAAGGCGCTTACGGAGACTCGGCATGGCGCCGCGCAGGGACGGCCGGACCCGCGATTGATGCCGCCATGGCTCATTTCGGCAAGCATTCACGCTTTAATGACGCGTTTATGCATCGATATTGGCATCAAAAGATGCAACATCGCATCATTAGATGTTCCCGAGCCCCGCCCGGGTCCCCCTTCCAGCCCCGGATCTCCTTGCGGCACAACGACCAGAGCCGCCCGGTCCGGCTTCGTCCGGCTGGTCCCGGACTTGCCCTGCTCTCGTGTTCGCAGGTCCCGCGGCCCCACCGCGCCATGTCCGCAACCCGGGAGTCGGGAGTCATGTCCGCCAAAGCCTTCAATCCGTTCGTCACCGCCCAGCAGGAGTTCGACCGCATCGCCGACCTGATCGGCCTCGACGCCGGAGCCCGCGAGCTCCTGCGGCGCCCCCTGCGCGAGTACCACTTCCAGATCCCGGTGCGCATGGACGACGGCTCGGTGAAGGTCTTTGCGGGCTATCGCATCCAGCACAACGACGCGCGCGGCCCGAGCAAGGGCGGCATCCGCTTCCACCCGCAGGAAACGGTCGACACCGTGCGTGCCCTCTCCATGTGGATGACCTGGAAGTGCGCCGTGGCCGACCTGCCCCTCGGCGGCGGCAAGGGCGGCGTCATCTGCGATCCCCATCACCTGAGTCCCCGCGAACAGGAAGCGCTCTGTCGGGGGTGGGTGCGCCAGGTCTGTGGCAACGTCGGACCCGTGCGCGACATCCCCGCCCCCGACGTCATGACCACGGCCCAGCACATGCTCTGGATGCTCGACGAGTACGAGACCATCCATGGCGGCCACTATCCCGGGACGATCACCGGCAAGCCGGTGGGCATGGGCGGCTCGAAGGGCCGCGCCCAGGCCACGGGCTACGGCGTCGTCTACACCCTGCGCGAGGCGCTGAAGGAGAAGGGGCTCGACCCGAAGACCACCACCGCCAGCGTGCAGGGCTTCGGCAACGTGGCCCAGTACGCCATCGAGCTCTACCACCGCCTGGGCGGGCGCGTCGTGTGCGTCTCCTGCTGGGACCAGGAGGCCGAGGAGAGCGTCAGCTACGCCCGGCCCGACGGCGTCGACCTGGCCGAGCTGCGCGGGCTGGCCGACCACTTCGGCGGCATCGACCGGGCGCGGGCCGCGGCGGCGGGCTACGAGGTCCTGCCCGGCGACGCCTGGCTGGCCCAGGACGTCGACATCCTGATCCCGGCCGCCCTGGAGAACCAGATCACCGCGGAGAACGTCGACCGCATCTCCGCGCGGGTGAAGATCATCGCCGAGGGCGCCAACGGCCCCACCGCCCCGGACGCCGACCCGCTGCTGGTGGCGCGGGGCGTGTTCGTGATCCCCGACTTCCTGGCCAACGCCGGCGGGGTCACCTGCAGCTACTTCGAGCAGGTGCAGAGCAACCAGAACTACTACTGGGAGCTGGGCGAAGTCCTGAGCAAGCTCGACGTGAAGATGACCGCGGCCTACTACGACGTGAGCGAACTGAGCAGTCGCCACGGCGTGTCCATGCGGGACGCGGCCTACATGCTGGCCATCGACCGGGTCGCGAGCGCCTGCCGCGACCGCGGGTGGATCTGACCCGGGAGGGAAGCCCATGGACGCCGACGATCCCGCGCGCGTACCCGACTTCAGCCGCGGCACCTGGCAGGGTGGCGCCGTCGTCTCCCGCATCGGCGGCGGCGGCATCGGCGGCAAGGCCGCCGGCCTGTGGCAGATGTCCCGCGAGCTGCTGCACCAGCTCGGCGACGGCGAGTTTCCCGACTTCGCGGTGACGATTCCCCGCATGGTCGTGCTCGGGACCGACGTCTTCGACGCGTTCATGGATCTGAACGGCCTTTGGGACGTGGCCCTGTCCGGCGCCTCCGACGCCCGCATCACCCACGCCTTCCAGCGCGCGAGCATCCCGCCGGAGTACCTGGGCGACCTGCGGGACTTCATCGCCCAGGTCGCTTCGCCCCTGGCCGTGCGTTCGTCGAGCCTGATGGAGGACATGCTGAACCACCCCTTCGCCGGGGTGTACGGCACGAAGATGATCCCCAACAACGCGCCCGACGCCGACACGCGCTTCCAGCGCCTGGTCGAGGCGATCCGTTTCATCTACGCCAACACCTACACCAAGACCGCCCGCGACTACTTCCGGGGCGCCGGCCGCGAGCACGCCGACGAGCGCATGGCGGTGGTCATCCAGGAGGTCGTGGGCAACCGCCGCGGCGACCGCTTCTATCCCGAGATCTCGGGCGTGGCCCGCACCTTCAACTACTACCCGAGCGGCGGCTCGGACCCGACCGAGGGCGTCGTGAGCCTCGCCCTCGGCCTCGGCCGCCAGATCGTCGACGGCGACCTGTGCTGGAGCTACTGCCCGGCCCGGCCCGCGACGCCGCCGCCGTTCAACGACGTGGGCGACCGCATGCGCGGCACCCAGACGAGCTTCTGGGCCGTGAACATGGGCACCCCGCCGCCGCCCGATCCCATGGGCGAGACCGAGTTCCTGCTCCGGCCCGACCTGGCCGCCGCCGAAGCCGACGGCGTGCTCGACCACCTGGTCTCGACCTACGATCCGGCCTCGGACCGCCTGCGCCTGGGCCTGGGCGCGGCCGGGCCGCGGGTGCTGGACTTCGCGCCGCTGCTGGTGGGCGAGACCCTGGGCCTGAACGGCCTCGTGGCGCGGCTGCTGCCCCTGGCCGAGCGGGTCGCCGGCTGCCCCGTCGAGCTCGAGTTCGCCGTCGACGCCGGTCCGGACGGCCGCCGCCGCTTCTGCCTGCTCCAGATGCGGGCCATGCTCATCCCGGCCGGGGAGTCGAAGGTGGGGGTGCACGAGCTGCAGGGGCCCGACGTCGTCATCGCCAGCGAGATGGCCCTCGGCCACGGCGTGCGCGAGGACCTGCGCGACATCATCTACGTACGGCCCGACACCTTCGCCGTCGCCGAGACCCGCGCCGTGGCCGCCGAGGTCGAGAAGCTCAACGCGCGGCTGCTGGCCGAGGAGCGGCCCTACCTGCTGCTGGGCTTCGGGCGCTGGGGCAGCTCCGACCCGTGGCTCGGCATCCCGGTCGACTGGGGCCAGATCAGCGGCGGCCTGAACCCGGACCCCAGCCAGGGGACCCACTTCTTCCACAACCTGATCGCCTTCCGCGTGCTGTACCTCACCGTGCGCGGGGGCGGCGGGCGCATCGACTGGGACTGGCTCGCCGCGCGTCCGGCCGCGGCCGAGACCCCGCACCTGCGCCACGTGCGCCTGGACGAACCCCTCTCCGTGCGCCTGGACGGCGTGGCCGGCCTGGGCGTCGTGGAAGCGAAAGGCGGAGCATGAAACCGACCGA
>JAGRNP010000008.1:33165-63142 GCA_020440705.1 bacterium
GAGCGCGCCAAGGAGCTGCGCTGCCTGTACGAGGTGGAGAAGGCGCTGAACGTGGTCGACCGGCCGGTGGCCGAGGCGATGGCGGCGGTGGTCGAGGTGATCGGGCCGGGGTGGCAGTACCCGGAGGTGTGCGGCGCCGCCGTGAATCTCGAGGGACTCTCGGTCGCCTCGGCGAGCTGGGCCGAGTCGCCCTGGCGCCTCGTGACGGACATCCGGGTGCACGGCGAGGTCGTGGGCAAGCTCTCGGTGTGCTACACGGCCGAGCGGCCGGACGAGGACGAGGGCCCCTTCCTCAAGGAGGAGGTGCAGCTGCTCGGCAGCCTCGCCGACCGCCTCGGGCACTTCCTGCTCTTCAAGAAGATGCAGAGCATGGGCAAGAAGTGGCGCGAGCTCGACGCCGACGTCGACGCCGACGACGGCCACAACTGGCGGGTCGTGGTCGACCTGCTGCGCGAGACCGACGACTCGCTCTTCCTGCGCGTGTCGCGCAAGATGCTCAACTACCTGTGCTCGATCGGCATCAACGAGGCCCAGGAGCTGCTGCAGCACATGGACGAGGAGTTCGACCCGCTGGCCGACGGCGCCGGCGAGCGCAATGCGCCCGGCAAGCGCCGCACCGCCGACCTGGGCCCGCTGCTGCGCGGCGAGCCCTTCGCGGTGGCGGCCAAGTACATTCCGGGCAGCGAGATCGTGGCCAACGTGCAGAAGTGGATCCAGGCCGACCGGGCCGCGGCCTTCCTCAACGTCCTGGACAACCCCCGCTCCACCCTCGGCGAGGTGCACGACGCCCTGCGCCGTTTCCAGCAGACCTCGCCCGACGGCGAGGGCATGCCGCCCTCGACCATGAAGAGCGTGCGGGTGTCCCTGACCCAGAAGATCCTCACCGAACAGCTCGACTTCGTGAAGACGGCCAAGGACCACGTGGGCGTGGCCTTCTTCCGCGACCTGATGGACCGCATCGTCATGCCCACCGAGAGCCACGGCAAGCTCGGCGGCAAGGCGGCGGGCATGCTGCTGGCCCACTGCATCCTGAAGCCGACGGCGTCCGACCCCGCGCGGCGGGCCGAGCAGGAGATCCTCGACCGCACCAGCGTCATCGAGCGCGACAAGCTGGCGGCGATCCGCATCCCGCGCACCTGGCACATCGCCTCGGACGCGGTGCTCGACTTCATCGCCTACAACGACCTCGAGGACGTGCTGCACCAGAAGTACAAGGGCATCGACGAGGTGCGGCGCGACTACCCCAACATCATCCGGCTGTTCAAGAACTCGGCCTTCCCGCCGGCGCTGGTGCACGGCATGTCGGCGGCCCTGGACGACTTCCAGGGCGTGCCCATCGTGATCCGCAGCTCGAGCCTGCTCGAGGACCGCGTCGGCACCGCCTTCAGCGGCAAGTACAAGAGCCTCTTCCTGGCCAACCAGGGCACCAAGGCCGAGTGCCTGGCCGCCCTGCAGGACGCGGTGGCCGAGATCTACGCCTCGCTCTTCGGGCCCGATCCCATCGAGTACCGCACCGAGCGCGGCGTGCTCGAGTTCGACGAGCAGATGGGGATCCTCATCCAGGAGGTGGTGGGCCGGCGTTGCGGGAAGTACTTCTTCCCTTCCTTCGCCGGGGTCGCCTTCTCGAAGACCGAGTTCCGCTGGTCGCCCCGCATCTCGCGCGAGGACGGCCTCGTGCGGCTCGTGCCCGGACTCGGCACGCGCGCCGTCGACCGCACGGTGAACGACTTCCCCGTGCTCATCGTGCCCGGCCAGCCGGAGCTGCGCGTGAACGTGGCCGTCGACGAGATCCTGCGCTACTCGCCGAGCGCCATGGACGTGATCAACCTCGAGACGAACGGGTTCGAGACCGTCCCGGTGGGCCAGCTGCTGCGGGAGGTCGGGGGGCGCTATCCCGGTCTGCCCCTCGTCTTCTCGACCCTGCGCGACGGCCGCCTGGCCAAGCCGGTGAGCCTGCTCATCGACCCGGAGAAGGAGCACCTCGTGCCCACCTTCGACGAGGCGCGGCGCGATGCCGACTTCCTGCCGCAGATCGCCGGCCTGCTGCGCCTGCTGGAGGAGACCCTGCAGACTCCCGTCGACGTGGAGTTCGCCCACGACGGCGAGCATCTCTACCTGCTGCAGTGCCGGCCCCAGAGTCAGTCCGACGCCGCCGCGCCCGCACCCATCCCGCAGGACGTGCCGGCCGACGACATCGTCTTCACGGCGAACCGTTTCGTCTCGAACGCCCAGGTCGAGGACATCACCCACGTGGTGTACGTGGACCCGGCGCGCTACGGCGAACTGCCCACCGAGGCGGCCATGAAGGCGGTGGGGCGCACGGTCGGCGAGCTGAACAAGCTCCTGCCCCGCAAACGGTTCTTGCTGATGGGGCCGGGCCGGTGGGGCAGCCGCGGCGACATCAAGCTCGGCGTCAGCGTCACCTACGCCGACATCAACAACACGGCCATGCTCATCGAGATCGCCCGCCAGACCGGCAGCTACGTGCCGGACGTGAGCTTCGGCACCCACTTCTTCCAGGACCTGGTCGAGGCCGGCATCGCCTACCTGCCGCTCTACCCCGACGACGACGACACCGTCTTTGCCGAGCGCTTCCTGCGCGGCGCCGAGAACATGCTCGCCGGACTGCTGCCCCAGCACGCCGACCTGGCCGAGGCGGTCCGCGTCATCGACGTGGCGGCGGCGGCCGAGGGCCGGGTGCTGCGGATCCTGCTGAATGCCGACCTGGACCGGGCCATGGCCCATCTCGCCGAGCCGGGCGACGTGCCCGCGGGCGTGCCGGCGGCCCCGCGCGGCCGCACGACCCGGCCCATCGACTACTGGCTGTGGCGCAAGGAGATGGCCGAGCGCATCGCCCTGGACGTGGACCACGTCGGATGCGGCGTGAAGCACATGTACCTGATCGGGAGCGTGAAGAACGCGGTGGCCGGTCCGGCCAGCGACATCGACCTGCTGATCCACGTGGACGGCGACGAGGACCAGCGCCGGCGTCTGCTCACCTGGCTCGACGGCTGGAGCCGCTGCCTCAGCGAGGTGAACTTCCTGCGCACGGGCTACCGCACCGACGGGCTGCTCGACGTGCACCTGGTCACCGATGCCGACATCGCGCGCCGCTCGAGCTTCGCCGTGAAGATCGGGGCCGTGACCGACGCGGCCTACGAGCTGCCGCTCGGTCCGGCCTGAACCAGCTCGCGGGTCATGGCGGCGGGGGCGTCGGGATCGAAGCGGACGACCGCGAGCTCCGGGCCGTCGTGGGCGGCGTTGCAGCTGACGGTCGCGCCGCGCGTCTCGCGCCAGGCCCCGCTCAGCCGCGCGCTCTCGTGGACGTGGCCGTGCAGGGTCAGCCGCGGGGCGCGCGCCTCGATCAGGCGCTGCAGGGCGATGCTGCCGATGTGCGGGTCCAGGGGCGCGTGGTCGACGCTCTTGCCGGCCAGATCGGCCACGTCGAGCCGGCCGCCGTAGGGGGGGCAGTGGGCCAGCAGAATCGCCCGGCCGAGGTCGTCGTCGCCCACGAGCGCCGCCAGTTCCGCCGCGATGGTCGTGTGGATGACCTCGCGGGTGTCGCGCCCGTCGGTGCGCTGGCCCTCCTCGGGCGGGATGCAGCCGGGATCGACGAACCGGGACACGTCGTAGCGCTCCCAGTCCTTGAGCAGGAAGGGCGACGGGGGGATGCACGCGTAGCCGTAGACGGTGCAGGCGCCGAAGTCCGCACGCCGGCCGTGCAGGTCGCGCCAAAGTCCCCGCTCCTCGCCCGTGCGCAGATCCTGCACCACGGCGTGGGGGTCGTCGTTGCCGGGGATGAGGAAGACCTCCGGATAGGCGGCGCCGAGGACGTCGCGCACCCGGGCGAAGCCGGCCTCCAGCACGTCGGCAATGAACGACCGCTCGGACCCGTCGCGTCGCCAGCCGCCGTCCATGTGGTGGGGCAGCAGGTCGCCGCCGAGGAAGACGCCGGCCGGGCGTTCGGCGGTCATGATCGCCCAGAGCGCTTCGTAGCGCGGGCGGCGGCCGTGCAGGTCGGAGACGAAAACACAGTTCGGCATGGTGGTCCTTCCCATCGCAGACCCGGAACGAAACTAGGTGATCCGGTGCGCCTCGGCCAACCCTTTTGCGGTTGCACGGCCCGCGCAACACGCCTATAAACCGGGGAACCGTTCCGCAGTCCTTCGCCCGGAGGTCCCCCGTGCGCCCGTTCCGCCCGCTGCTCGTTCCCGTCCTGATCGCCGCCGTCCTGGCGGCCGTGAGCGCCCAGGCCCGCATCCCCTTCCTCGAAGGCCCCACGCGCACCGTCTTCCTGATCCGTCACGGCTTCTACGACGCTGCCGACACCACCGACCCGGACGTGGGCAAGGCTCTGCTCACCCTCGGCCGCCAGCAGGCCCGCCTGACCGCGGCGCGCCTGGACGCCATGCCGATCCGCATCACGTCGCTGCAGGCGAGCGCCATGACGCGCGCCCGCCAGACCGCCGAGACCATGGCGCCGTGGTTTCCCGAGGTCGAACTGCAGGTGCTGCGGGACATCCGCGAATGCACCATGACCACCCGCTACGAGAGCGTCATGAAGGGCCTCGCGCCCGGCGAGGCGGCGGAGTGCGAGGCCCGGTTGCAGGGGGCCTTCGAGCGCATCTTCACGCCGGCCGCCGGCCCGGACGACGAGTTCGACGTGGTCGTGGCCCACGGCAACGTGATCCGCTGGTTCGTGACGAAGGCCCTGCAGGTCGACGAGACGGCGTGGCTCGGCATGAGCGTGGCGCACTGCAGCATCACCACGATCCAGGTGCGCGGCGACGGCAGCTTCAAGGTGATCGGGGTGGGGGACAGCGGCCACATCCCCTACGACATGACGACCTTCGGGGGGGACGACGGGGAGCAGTAGCCGCCCGGCGGGCTCAGGGCGCCACGGCCGCCTTGGGCGTGCGGTCGGCGCGGTACACGCCCCAGTGCTTCTCCACCTCGACCGGGTCGTCGCCGCCCTTCCAGTTCTCGTCGAAGGCCTCGAACCAGAACACGAGCCGACGGGTGTCCCGCGACCAGGCCCGGACGGCGTCGTACACGGCCTTCTGCTCGGCCTCGCCGGGGATCCCCTTGATCAGTTCGGCCTGCTCGCCGTGATCGGCCACGCTCGTGGCCCAGCCCGTCTCGCCCAGCACGAGGGGTCGGCCCGGATGCAGGGCCCCGACCGCAGCCAACTGTTCTGCGAGCCACGCCACGGCCTCGTCGGCCTGCCGGCCGTTCCACATGGGGTGGGCGTGCACGAGGATGAAGTCGAGCTCGGGCGAGAGCCGCGCGCTCTCGGGCTTGTTCCAGAAATTGAAGTCGTCGGCCACGGTGATGGGCACGTGCACTCCGGCGCGCACCTGCTTCACGTACCCGATCAGCGCGTCGAGGTCGCTGCGGTGGGCCGACCAGCTCACCTGCGTCTCGTTGCCCACGCTCACGCCGACCACCACGTCGCGATAGGCGTTGGCCAGCCGGATGCCCTCGGCGACCTGGGCCGCGTTGCCCGCGGGGTCGTCCGGCGCGATCCAGACGCCCAGGACGACCTTCATGGCGCTGCCCGTCTCCCGGATCGCTTCCAGCAGGGTCGCCGCGACGGGGTCGGCCCCGTACACCCGCAGCAGGGACCAGTGCTTCTCCATCAGAACGAGGTCTTCGCGCACCTGGGCAGCCGAGGGGTCCGGCCCGCCGGGGCGCTGGCCGTCGCGGTGGGGTCCGTAGCACACCGCGTGGGGGATGGGGTCGGCCAGGAGCGGTGCGAAGACGGCCATGAATTCGTGCGTCGAATCGCCCCTGCGGCATCCGGCCGGGCCCAGTCCGGCCAGGCCCAGCACGGCCAGCGCCAGCAGGCCGACCGCGGCGCGGCGCCACCGCACGATCACGCCTTCCCCCGCCGGGCCTCGAGCCGGCGCCGCACGTCGTTGGCGACCTCTTCGGTGATGGGGAAGCGGGCCACGGCCCACAGGGCCAGGGCCGAGGTGAAGACGGGGATGCCGATGTCCGTCAACCGCATGAGCAGGATCGTGCGCTCGGTCTGGTCCGGGCCCAATTCGACCAGGAAGCCCGTGGCGTTCAGCACGTAGCCGCTCAGGGCGAGCGCCGCCGACAGGCCGAGCTTCACCATCCACCAGAAGATCGAACCGTACATGCCCTCGCGGCGCTCGTGGGTCTGCAGTTCGTCCACGTCGCACACGTCGGCGATCATCGACGGCACCAGGGTGAAGAGGCCGCCAAGGCCGAACGAGATCAGCGGCGCGGGGATGATGACCATCCACGGCGCCTCGGGCCGGTAGCACACCCACTTCAGCAGGAAGCCCAGGATCGACAGGGAGATCGACAGGAGCAGGGCCTTGCGTTTGCCGATCCTGGTGCCCAGCCAGGCCATGCCGGCCACGATGGCGAAATTGGCCACCGCGCCGACGGTGCCGGCCATGCCGGCCCACTTGGCCCCGGCCACCTCGTCGCCGCCCATGACGTAGTAGATGATCACGTAGTACTGGTACGAGGCCACCAGCATGAAGCCGTTGAAGACGAGGAAGGCCGTGGCGCACAGCTTCAGGAAGGGCCCCGAGCTGAGGGTCGTCTTGAAGCCGGCGAAGAAGGACTTCATGCTCTCGGCGAAGCCGGGGCGCTGGGCGTCCATCTCGGCCACGGCCACGGCGGCCATGCGCTCGCGCAGGAAGATGGCCGGCAGGATGCCCAGGGCGATGGTCACGAGGCCGATGACCACCGCGAGGCCGAAGGCGCCCGCGACCTGGTCGGGCTCGCCGGCCTCGTTGCGGAAGAACTTCCCGGAGTTCATGATCAGCAGGAACCACGGCGAGACGGTGAAGGCGAGCTGGCCGATGAAGTTCTGGGTGCCCATGACGCGGGTGCGCTCGTTGTAGTCGGGCGTCAGCTCATAGCCCAGGGCGACCCACGGCGTGGCGTACATGGTGTAGGCCACGAAGAAGACGATCGAACCGATCAGGAAGTACCAGAAGTACCACATCTCGGACTGGCCGGCGGGCAGGCGCCACAGCACCACGAAGAGGATGGCGGTCAGGATCGCGCCGACGAAGATGTACGGCCGGCGCCGGCCCCAGCGGCTGCGGGTGTTGTCCGACACGTAGCCCATCACCGGATCGGTGAAGGCGTCGGTCAGGCGGGGCAGCGCGCCGAGCAGCCCGACCAGACCCGGGTCCATGCCGAAGCCCAGATTCAGCACGATCATCATGCCGCCGCTGGCGGCGCCGAGCAGGTTGTTCACGAAGGCGCCGATGCCGTAGACGAACCGCTGCACGATGGGGATGCGGTCCTCGGGGGCGGTCCGGTGGTGGGCGGTGGTCGTGTCCATGGCGTGTCCCGGTTGGAGGGTGTAGGTGGTGCGGAATCTTTGTTTGGATCACGAACAAAGTACCCGGCCGCGGCGTCTTTCGTCAATGGAATTCTGGCCTTACGTGGAGCCGGCGTCCACCCGAAACCGCGCAAAAAACGCCCCCCGCCGCGCAGCGACAGGGGGCGTCGGACAACGTCCGGAGACGGAAGTCTACTTGAAGAGCGACTTCACGCTGCCCCAGCTCGCCTCTTCGACGGCCACGGGGCCGCTCGGGTAGAAGCTGAGGTTGTCGTAGAACACGCCCGAAGGCTCGTAGCTGCCGGCGATGTTCTGGAAGCCGATCTGCAGGAGCTGGCCGTCCAGGCTGCCGTCGATGAAGATCGCCAGGCTGTAGTCGCTCCAGGTGGCCGCGGCGCCGGTCATGTCCACGGTGATGTAGTTCGTGGTCGCGTAGCCGGCCATCGGGTTCAGCGTCTTGATGAAGGCCACGGCCGTGCTGGCGCCGGCCAGGTCGCCCATCTTGGCCTGGAAGTCGAAGACCCAGGTCTCGCCGATGTCGCCGGCGGCGATGGCCTGCTCCTGGAAGACCAGGGACTCGATGTGGGCGCCGACGCCGTGATCGGTGTTGTTGTAGTCGCTGAAGACGACGAGCTGCTGCTGGCCCTGGGCCGCGCCGCCCTCGCCGATGGCGACGTTGCTGAAGCCGCCGCTGCCGTTGGGGGCGGGGAAGACGCCGTAGCCGTACCAGTACGACCAGTCCGGACCGAAGACGTTGGCGAAGACGAGCCAGCCCGCGCCACCGAGAGCGCCGGCGTCGGCCTGGTTCAGGGACTCGAAGTCTTCACTGTAGGGGGACAGGGCGAAGGCGGCGACGGGAAGCACGAGGGCCAGAACCGCGGCCATGGCGAAGACTTTAGCCGTGTTGCGCATGAGAGAACCTCACTTCAATTGATGAAAGCGTATTTGCGGTCGATGTCCGGCAATCGCGCGGAATCTCAGCCGGCAGGCGTCATCCGGCCTGCCCTTGACTGGAACCATTATAGACTATGTTCGGAAACCGAATCAAGTCCAAAATCGCACCATCGTCAAGATCCTCCGGGTCGGGTCCGGCCCGGGCCTTCCCTGGCTCTACTTCAGCAGCACCAGCCGTCCGGATTCCACGAATCCGGGCCCGCTGAGCACGGCGAAGTACACCCCGGAGGCCGCCATCCGTCCGGCCGCGTCGCGGCCGTCCCAGACCGTCCTGTGCGCGCCTGCCGACTGGCTTCCGTCGACGAGGGTGCGCACGAGGCGCCCCGCCGCATCGTGGATCGCGAGCGTGATCCGGGCCGGCCGAACCAGCTCGAAACGCAGGGTGGTCTGCGGATTGAAGGGATTGGGGCTCGCCGGGCGCAGTCGGCCCGCGGCCACCGCGGCCGGCGGACGCTGCGGGTCCGGCGCGGCCGAGGGGGCGCCGGCGGGCGTGAACCGGAAGTCGGTGAACACGACCTCCTGGGCGCCGGCGGGCGTGCCGGCGATGCGCCACAGGTTCAGATGCAGCCGCGGCAGCTCGGGGCGCGGCACGTGGGGCCCGCCGTAGGTCCAGGTGTGGACCGCCGGCGAGGTGGCCTCGGCGGTGGCGTCGCCCCGCCACACGCGGTAATCGACGCGGTCGGGCAGCCAGCGCATGGCGTGGCTGACGATCTCGTCGGGCCCGAAGGCGGCGTCGAAGCGGCTGCGGTTGCCGCTCCAGTCCCAGGGCTGGGCCACGAACTGGGCCGGCTCGGCGGCCGGGTTCTCCCAGCGGCTGTACTCGATGTCGATCTCGTTGTACGGGTTCCACCACAGGTAGGCCGGATCCCAGCACGGCCCGTACTCCCACAGGAACATGCCGCACACGACCTGCGGGTCGAGCTGGTCGAGGGCGCCGCGGGTCGTCAGCACGTAGTCGCCGTAGCCGAGGGCCTCGACCGCGGTGACCTCGGTGCTGATCCACGTCGCGCCGAGGGTCTGGACGGTCAGGTGCAAGGCGCCTTCCCCGTCCACGAACACGTTGGCCGGGTCGTCGAGGAACCAGTTCGGTCCGGGCCCAAAGTAGCCGTCGCCCTTGACGCGCCAGTCGCGCCCGGCGAAGGAGAGCACGCGGCCGCCGGGGAAGTCGTTCCACTGGATCTCGTCGATGGTGGGGCTGGCGGTGCTGTTGCAGGTCACCTGGTCGAACACGACGGAAGGCACCGGATCGCCCGGCCCCTGCAGGACGCCCAGCAGCAGTCGGGCCGAGGCCGTGCCCGCCGGGGCGGGCGTGCTGGTGAGGTCGAAGTCGAGCCAGGTGTCCAGGGGGGCGCCCGGCGCGGCCACCGCGAACGAATCGTAGTCGATGAGGTCACCGGCGGCATCGCGCCACTCGACGTTGACGATGGCGCGGCTCTGGGCCGCGAGGCCGCCGCCGGTCGGCAGCAGGGCGTGGCCCGTGATCCGCCACTGGTCGCCCGGCCCGCCGTCGATGGGTTGCCACACGCCGGAGACGTCCCAGTTGCCGCTGTCGGGGCCGGTCAGGGCGACGGCCTGGTCGCCGTGGCCGGCGGTGGCGGTGCGGGCAACGCCGCCGAACTGGTTCCAGCCGCCGAACAGCACGCCGCTGCCGTCGATCTCGAAACTGGGATTGGCGAGCAGGCACTGGCCGGCGGCCGGATGGGGTCCGAGGCCCACGGCGGCCGTCAGCAGCGCGGCGAAGAGGAGGGAACGACGCATGGCGCACTCCCGGCCGCGCCGGTCCCGCCACGGCGGGGACAGTGCGGCCTAGTTGTTGTCCAGGGCCCCGGCGGGAATGTCCACCCGCAGCGCCTTCACCCGGCCGCCCCGCATGAAGACGGCTCGGCTGAGGGCGGCGTCGAGGGTGTCGCCCGGGACCTCGGCGGTGTCGCCGTCGGCATACTCGACCCGGATGCAGGGCGCCGCCGCGTCTCCATTGTACACCACCGGCACCTGGCAGAGGGTGAAGACGAGGCTGCCGGCCGGCACGCTCAGCGCGCAGGGCGCGCCGGACACGTCGCGGTAGTCGAACCGTCGGGCCGTGGCGAGGAACTCGTCCCGGCCCAGCAGGCGCGGGGCGAAGCGCAGACGGCCGTCGGCGACCGACACGCCCAGTTCCCCCCGGCGGGTGAGGATCTCCTCCTTCACCTGGCCGGTCATGCCGGGCTGTTTGGCGCCGCCATCGGGCGGGGTGTGCGAGTAGGGGTCGGTGGGGAAGGCGCCGTACTCGGCGGCGGTCTTCTCGTAGCCGATGCCGGCGCGGACCAGGAGGTACATGCGGTCCAGACCGTCGCGCACCGCGGCCGGGGCGTCGTCGCGCACCGCGCGGTCGCCGACCTCCTGCACCGCCAGCAGCAGCTTGGCCACCATGTGCCAGTAGATGCAGCCGAGGCCTTCGTAGCCGTACATGGTGCCGGAGCGCCCCGTGAAGGAGCGGTGGTCGAAGACGCTCTCGAACAGGTCGAGCACCGCGCCGCGGTCGCGGGCGACGGGTCCGGCCAATTCGGGGCGGCGGGCCAGGCGGTCGAGCACGGCGGCCACGTCCTGGGCGTTGCGGATGTCGCCGTGGAAGCGGAAGCGCCCGTCGGCGTCGCGCGCGAGCAGGCTCGTGTCGCCCCGCGCTTCGAGCAGCCGCACGAGGGCCAGGTCGGCCGCCGCCGCGGGCACCGCGTTGCGCTCCAGGAAGCCGGGCCGGACGCGCTCGGGATACAGCATGAAGCTGCGCTGGTCCGGACGATACAGGGCGCTGGCGAAGAGGCGCTCGACCAGGGTCAGGCTCTCGGCCGGCGAGAGCACGCCGGCGCTCAGCAGGGCCACCTGGCCCTCGAGCATCTCGGGCAGCCGCACGATGTCGACCCCGCCGGGCGTCACCGTGGCCACGTTGTAGGTGTGGGCCAGACCGTCCGGACGCCGGTTCGCGGCGAGGCCCCAGTCCACGTGGGCCAGGGCGGTCTCGACGAAGGCGCGCACCCGCGCGATCTCCAGGGGGCGCGTCTCGCCCAGCCCGCCCGCGTAGACGGCGTCGCGGTAGTCGCTGAAGGCGCCGCCGAGGGCGTCGAGCAGCCGGCGGCGCGCCGCCGGGGCGAGCGCGTCGCCCTGCAGCAACTCGCGGCCGTGGCCGAGGGCGGCCTCCAGGCCCGTGAACCAGGCGACGATCTCCCCGGCCACGGGCAGCGCCGCGGCGTCGCACTCGTCGAGCCGGTCGGCCAGGAAGGCCAGATAGCGCCGCAGGTAGGCCAGCGTCACCACCGAGACGCCGCCGCCGGCGAGGGCGTTGTTGGCGTCGTTCCATTCGGGGCGCTGGGTGTTCATCCAGATGCCGGCATCCGGGATCAGGTTCGAGAGCTTGGCCAGGGCCGGCACGAGCAGCTTCTCGAAGAGGTTGGCGTGGTGCACCGAGCCGTCGGCGTCGGTGAGCAGCTTGCCGTCGGTGCCGCGCGCGGCCACGCGTTCGGCGATGCGGTGGGCGGCCGCGTGGTCGAAGGCGATCGTGTCGCTCGGGTCGCGCACGATCTCGGCGTAGGGCCTGATGCGGTAGGGCACGTCCGCGTAGCTGAACACGGCCTCGTCGAGGCGCGCGGCCAGCTCCGACGGGGCGTGGGCGTGCCACGCCTCGAGCAGCTTCAGCAGGTAGACGATCTGGTGGTCGCCCCAGTAGCCGATGTTGGCCCAGGGGTCGTCCTCCTCGACGACCTCCCAGTCGACGCCGTCGCGGTCGATGCGGTACGGGTTGAAGCCGTCGACCGTCGAGGCGTTGACGAACTTGGCCACCATGCTGGGCAGGAAGCCCGGATAGGCCGTGGCCAGGGCCTCCCAGTTCTGGAAGATGTCGCGCCAATTGCCCTCGTAGTGCAGGGCATCGCCGCCGTCGGCCGCACGGACCCGGATCTCGAAGCGGTTCCAGGGCCGGCTCGGATCGCCGTGGCGGCGGCCGAAGTGCAGGGGCAGGTACTCGTGGCAGAGCCGGATGAAATCGGCATCGCCGGTGGCGCGGGCGCGCTCGATCAGGCGGTCGACCGGGATCGCGGCCGGCAGCTCGGCGAGCAGGTCGCCCTGGCGCGCGCCCACGGCGCCGTGGCGCCGGTGCACGAAGTCGACGAGGTCGTCGCGCGGCACGTCGTAGTTCGCGATGAAGACCCCGCCCCGCATGTTGTTGAACAGCACGTTGGCGAAGTGGTGGGCCCAGGCCTCGTCGCGGGCGGTCGACTGCAGGCCGTCCGCGGCGGCCACCTTGGCCCGCAGGCGCTCGGTGGCGGCGTCGAGCTCGGCCGTGATGGTCGCGGCGGGTTCGGGCTGCTCCCGCAGGAAGCGGCGCAGCTCGGCGATCTGCAGGTGGTCGCGGCCGCTGTCGGCGCACAGGTGCCAGTCGGTGCCGGTGCCCGGCGCGAGTTCGAGCCGCGCGCTCACCAGGTAGTTGCCCCGCCGTCCGTTCAGGCGCGGGTCGGTGCGGATGACGCGGCCGGCGCGGAAGCCCTCGACGGCGTCGTCGTCCAGGTGCAGGCGCGCCCCCTCGAGGCCGCGGGTCCAGACCACGTTGGCCCGCAGCACCTCGACGGCTTCGGCCTTGTCGGTGATGCCGGCGCTCAGGGAGAAGATGCCCAGGCCCGACTCGGGGTCGATCTCGGCGGTCTTGTAGGCGTCGACGAGGTTCGAGGCCTGCTGGTACAGGGCGAGCGGGGCCCCGTGGGGCAGCACGTTGCGCACCCCGTCCAGAAGGGCCAGATGCGCCGTCTCGCCGCCGATGTTCTCGAGGGTCGCCGTGCGCACCCAGCCGAAGCGGTCGCACGCGGCCCAGGCGTAGCGGAAGACGAGGCCCAGCTCCCGGTGGATCTCCTCGAAGACCACCCGGTTGCCGGTGACGTTCTTGTAGAGGGCGCGCTCGGGCCGGAAATCCGGCGCGGTCACGGGAGCGAAGGGCTCCCACAGCACCGAGTCCGCGCCCGGGCGGCCGCAGCGGACCAGCGTCACGGGCCCGGTGTGGAACCGGGCCTCGTGAAGCTTGTCGACCGTGCGGTAGGGAAAGAGGGCTCCGTCCGCATCGACCCGACCGGCCGTGAGCCCGCCGCCCGCGGCGACGAACATCCACAGGTCCGAGTCGCTCGGCACGCTCATCAGGAACGGCGCCATGCGATCATAGGCGGCGATCCGGTAGTGCGTTTCGCCATCCAGGGCGACGAATCCCCCGACCGGGCTGGTCGGGACGGCGTCCGGGGCGGCGAGGTGCCTGGCGGGTGCGGGGCGAGCCCTCATTCTCACGTCCTCTCGGCTGCTCTCGGTTACTTCAGCAGGGTCATGGCGCCGGCCAGGCTGCCCGTGGCGGTGCGCAGCACGTAGCTGTAGCGGCCGCTGGGGGCGGCGGTGCCCGCGTTGGTCGTGCCGGTCCAGGTCACCTGATGGGGGCCCGCGGCCAGGGCGCCGTCGTGCAGGGTGGCGACCAGGCGGCCGGCCATGTCGTACACGCTGAGCTCGGCGTGGCCCGCCTTCTCCAGGCTGAAGTCGATGCGCGTCGAGGGGTTGAACGGGTTCGGGTAGTTGCGGCCGAGGGTCGCGCCGGCGAGGGCCTCGGCGTCGGGCACGGACGACAGGTCATCCTGCTCGAAGACGATGTTGTCGTAGAAGATGGCCGAGCCCTGGTAGAACGTCGCCGTGTTGGCGAAGCCGAACTGGAAGAGCTGGCCCACGAGGCTGGCGTCGATGGGCAGGCTCATGCTGTAGCCGCCCCAGGTGTCGGGGACCGCCGTCATGTCGACGGTGACCAGGTTCGTGGTGGCGTAGCCGGACATGGGATCGAGGGTCTTGATGAACGCGAGAGCGGTCGAGGAGCCCTCGATGTTCCCCTTCTTGCACTGGAACGAGAACTTCCAGGTGCTGCCCACGTCGGCGGCGCCGATGGTCTGCTCCTGGAAGACGTTCGACTCGATCAGGTTGCCGTTGGCGTGGTCGGCGTTGTTGTAGTCGCTGAAGACGGCGAGCTGCTGGAAGCCCTGCTCGACGCCGCCCTGGCCCACGTCGATCTGGCAGAAGGCGAAGCCGTCGTTGGGCGCGACGAAGGTGCCGTAGCCGTACAGGTACGTGGTGCCGGTGGGATCGAACACGTTGCCGAACACGACCCAGCCGTCGTTGGCGAGGGCGGCCGTGTCGGGCTGGATCAGGAGCTCGAAGTCCTGGGTGTAGGTCGCGAGGTCGGCCTGGGCCGCGAGAGGCGCCAGGATCGCCAGCACGAAGGCGGCGACGAGGGCGATGCGGGAGCGACGGGACGTCATGGTCAGTACCTCCTGGGGGCGATGGGCCCCGGTGGGTTGCGGTCGACGCGAAGTCTGGGGGTCCTGCCGGGCAGTGCTTGCTTCAGGCGGTGTCAAGTGATCTCATGGGAGCGAGAAGCCGGGTGCCCTCCGGGATCGCCGGGGTCAACTGGACTCTTGACAGGACCAGCACCATCATACACTATGTTCGGAGTCCGAACAAAGATTTTTTTCGCACGCCGCCGGTGCGAGGAAAGCGAGGCCCGATGGCACGCCACGAATTCCCCGACGGGTTCCTCTGGGGCGCCGCGACCAGCGCCGCCCAGATCGAGGGCGCGTGCGACGTGGACGGCCGGGGACCCTCCATCTGGGACCGCTTCGCCGCCGAACCCGGGCGCATCGCCGACGGCACCACCCCGGCGGTGGCCTGCGATTCCTACCGGCGCTGGCGCGACGACATCGACCTCATGCGCGACCTGGGTCTGGGCGGCTACCGCTTCTCCATCGCCTGGCCGCGCATCCAGCCGACCGGGCGCGGACCGGCCCTCGCCGCCGGGCTCGACCACTACGACCGGCTCGTCGACGGCCTGCTGGACGCGGGGATCGAACCCTTCCCGACCCTCTACCACTGGGATCTGCCTGCCGCCCTGCAGGATGAGGGCGGCTGGGGCGAGCGGGACACGGCGGCGGCCTTCGCCGACTACGCCGGCCTGGTGGTGGGACGGCTCGGCGATCGGGTCACCCGCTGGGTCACCCACAACGAGCCCTGGTGCATCGCCTGCCTCGGCCACGAGGAGGGGGTGCAGGCGCCGGGCCTGAAGGATCCCGGCCTGTCCCTGCGAGTGGCGCACCATGTCCTGCTCTCGCACGGCCTGGCGGCCCGGGCGATCCGCGCGGCCGCTTCCGGGGCCGAGGTCGGCATCGTCATCATCCACTGCCCCGGCATGCCGCACACCGACACGCCGGCCGACCGGGACGCCGCCCGCTTCTTCGACGGTCTCTTCAACCGCTGGTATCTCGACCCGGTCTTCAAGGGGACCTATCCGGCGGACGCCATCGCCGACCGTGTCGCCCGCGGCCATCTCGCCGGGCCGGAGCTTCCCTTTGTTCGGGAACCTGACATGGAGATCATCCGCGCGCCGCTCGATTTCCTCGGCCTGAACTACTACAGCCGGAACGTCATGCGCGCAGGGGCGAACGGCCCCGAGCCCGTCCCGATGGCGCCGGACGAGGATCTGACCGACATGGGCTGGGAGGTCTACCCGCAGGGCCTGCACGACTCGCTCGTGCGGGTGCACCGCGACTATGGGCCGGCCCGCATCTACGTCACCGAGAACGGCGCCGCCTACGACGATCCCGCCGGTGCCGACGGGCGCATCGCCGACGCCCGCCGCATCGCCTACCTCGAAAGCCATCTCGTGGCCTGCCACCGCGCCCTCGCCGACGGCGTGCCCCTGGCCGGCTACTTCGCCTGGTCCCTGCTCGACAACTTCGAGTGGGCCCTGGGCTACGCCAAGAAGTTCGGTCTGCACGCGGTCGATCCCGCGACGCAGGACCGGACGCCGAAACTCAGCGCCGCCTGGTACCGGGACGTCGTCGCGCGGAACGCGGTCGACGCCCCCGGGCCGGATTCCCCGTTCCCGAACCAAGGAGCCCACCGTGCGTCCCAAGGTTGATCGTCGCCTCCTGCGCCCCGTTCCCGCGGGGATCCTGTTCGCCTTCGTCCTCCTGTGGGGAGCCGCCGCCGCGGCGTCCGACCTGCCCGCGATCGAGATCGTCAAGGACGCGGGGGGGCAGCGTCTCGTGGTCGACGGCGAGGACTTCATGGTCTTCGGCATGAACTGGGGCTACATGCCCATCGGGCAGAACTACACCTACAGCCTGTACGAGCAGCCCGAGGAGGTCATCAAGGCCGCCATCGACACCGAGATGGAGCTGCTCAAGGAGATGCACGTCAACACGATCCGGCACTACGTGGGCATCCCGCCCAAGTGGGTGCGGTACATCTACGAGAAGCACGGCATCTACACGGTGCTGAACCACACCATCGGGCGCTACGGCCTGACCCTCGACGGCACCTGGTACCCCAATACCGACTACAGCGACCCGCGCGTGCGCGAGACCCTGCGCGCCGAGATGAAGGCGGTGGTCGAGGAGTTCAAGGACACCCCGGGCGTGCTCATGTGGCTGCTGGGCAACGAGAACAACTACGGCCTGACCTGGAAGAGCGCCGAGACCGAGGCCCTGCCCGAGGGCGAGAAGAACGCCGTCCGGGCCCGCTACCTGTACTCGCTGTTCGGTGAGATCATCGACGACATCCACGCCATCGACAAGGGCCGTCCGGTGGCCATGGCCAACGGCGACCTGCAGTACATCGACATCATCGCCGAGGAGTGCGCCGACATCGACGTCTTCGGCTCGAACGTGTACCGCGGCATCTCGGCGCGCGACTTCTACCAGGTCGTGCAGGACAAGCTCGACGTGCCCACGTTCTTCACCGAGTTCGGCGCCGACGCCTTCAACGCCGTGACCATGCAGGAGGACCAGGCGGCGCAGGCCTACTACCTGCTGGGCCAGTGGCGCGAGATCTACGAGCAGTCGGCCGGCAAGGGACGCGTCGGCAACGCCATCGGCGGCCTCATCTTCCAGTGGAGCGACGGCTGGTGGAAGTACAAGCAGGAGGAGCGCCTGGACATCCACGACACCAACGCCTCGTGGCCCAACGCCGGCTACCCGACCGACTACGTCGAAGGCCACAACAACATGAACGAGGAGTGGTGGGGCATCTGCGCCAAGGGCTTCAGCGACTCGCGGGGGCTGTACCAGGTGTACCCGCGCGCGGCCTACTACGCCCTGCGCGACGCCTTCCGCCTCGACCCCTACGGCAAGAGCACCGACATCGACGCCATCCGCTCGCACTTCGACGGCATCACCCCCATGGGCGCCGCCCTCGCGGCGCGCGGCGACAAGGCGGCCCTCGAGGGCACGACCCTGAGCAGGGTGCGCGTGGCGGGCGTGCGCATGGAATTCGAGACCTACAGCACCGGGGGCGACAACATCTCGACCCCGCCCATCGAGACGCCCCAGGAGGGCTACCCCTCGTTCCAGGGCTTCGACCACAACCAGAGCTTCTTCGTCGACTTCGAGGCCAAGCCCAGCGACGCCGTGGTCGGCAAGCTCAGCCTGAACGTGTTGGGGCACGTGGCCAAGAACCCCATCGACGAGATCTTCTACGAGAACCGCGGGCGGCCGAAGACGCTGCTCGACGACAACGGCGATCCGGTGCAGATCGAGTCGCTCGAACGCGTGAAGGTGTACCAGGGCTCGATCACCTGGGAGGACCAGGACTTCCAGCTCGACGCCTTCTACCGCGTCGGCCACCTGCACTGGCAGTACGAGGGCGACTTCTTCGGCCTCTACCGGGACGGCTTCTACGGCGAGAATCTCGACATCTACAACGGCGAGGCGCCCATCGGCATGCAGATCGCGGGCAAGGGCGACCTCGAGGGCCTGAAGGTGGCCTTCGGGCCGCAGTTGTGGTGGGGCGCGAATCCGGCCGTGTTCATCAAGTACCAGCGCAAGCTGGCCGGCATCGACTGGACGGGTGTCTTCCAGGAGGAC
The DNA here is from genome assembly GCA_020440705.1 of bacterium. Lineage (NCBI taxonomy): Bacteria > bacterium. The sequence continues at coordinate 51,355 of JAGRNP010000008.1, forward strand.
TTCGCCCAGCAGAACACGGTCACCACGTCGATCGCCATTCCCGTGCGCCAGACCCGCAAGGCGGCCCTGAGCATGGCCACCGACCTCGGGCCGTTCGGCTTCGAGGGCGGCGCCCTGTGGTCGGGCCAGCCGCGGGTGGGCGAGACCTTCCAGATCGTCGACGAGGGGCTGGTGGGCGCCGAGGTGCCCGTGGCGCCCGGCGACGTGCGCCAGGACACCGTGACCGACGAGGACACCTGGGGCTTCAAGGGCAAGCTCACCTGGCAGAAGGGCCGCTGGAACTGGTACGGACAGGGCGCGGTGATGGGTCTGGTGGCCGACGCCGGCCCGACCGCGATCCCGACCTACACCGGCTGGACCCTGAAGGACAGCGGCTCGGGCAACCAGGTCAACGCCATCACCGGCGTGGCCGTCAACGCGGGCGACTGGCAGATCGGGCCGAACTTCCTCTGGCAGAAACCCATCGTCGGGCCCATGCCCCACTCGGACGACCTGACGGGCACGCCGGGCCGCACGCGCAACGTGCGCGACGACCCGTTCGCCGTGATCTGGAACCGGGAGACCACGGCGGCCGAGCTCATGCTGACGTACGATCCGACCCCGGCGACCTGGATGTGGTCGTGGGACAGCGACGTGCGGGAGAACGCGGACCTGGCCGCGAGCCTGGGCTTCTCGGTGCGCAAGCACCACACCACGTCCGACGCCAAGCTCTTCGTGGCCGACACGGGCGACGTCTACGCCTTCGCCGGCGGCACGCCCGCCCGCGACTGGGGCGACCTGTGGGAGGTCAACTGCCGCGTCGTGAACAAGGTGGGCGACAAGGCGAAGATGGTCAGCCACGTGGTCTTCGGCACGGCCGAGCCCAACGGCGACAACACCCGGCTCGTGAAGCGCTTCAGCGTGGACAGCCGCCTGGTGTGGCCGCGTCTGGCCCTCGGCTGGCACGCCAAGTTCAACGACTTCGGTCCCTACGACTACCACCGGGACCACAACCTGACCTATCCCCTGCAGCTGATGGCCGACGTGAGCGTGACCCTCGGCGCACCCCGCTGGTTCGATTTCCCCCAGACCCGGCTGGGCGTGCGCGGCACCTACCGCACCCTCGACCGGTACTCGAACCGCTACATGCCGGACGGCGTGGTCGCGCCGGCCCAGGGCGAGCTCTACCCCGAGGGCCTGGACAAGGGGAACGAGTGGGAGATCCGGACCTACCTGCATCTGGCGATCTGAGCCGGCGGGACCCAGCCCCGGAACGCGACGAGGCCCGGTCCGAAGACCGGGCCTCTCGCTTGGGCCGCGCTTGCGCGTGGTGGGGTACCGGCCCGGCGTCGTCGGGATCTACTGCCGGACCAGGATGGACGCCGTCGCCACGAGGACGCTCAGGGCGGCCACGAGGCGGAAGCGGGGGCTCGTCGTCAGAAGGAACATGACTCGCTCACTTTCCATGCCTGGGGTTCGGTCGGGTTCATGGGGTAGGACGCATGCCGGCGGGCCGGGGTTTCGTGAACAATTGCAAATTTCGTGTGAGGGGGGCGGCTGCAGATGGAGAAGACCGCCGGAGCGGGGCTCCGGCGGTCTCGTCGGGGGCAGGGTCCGTGGTCGCGGACTACTTCAGCAGCAGCATCTTCCGCGTCAGCGTCTCGTTGCCGGCGCGCAGCTGGTAGAAGTACACGCCGCTGGCCCGGTTGCGGGCGTTGAAGGTGACCTCGTGGTCGCCGGCGCCCAGGAAACCGTCCACCGGGCGCGAGACGAGGCGACCCGCCGCATCGTAGATGCTGAGGGTCACGTCGGTCGCCGCGGGCAGCGCGAAGCGGATGACGGTCATGGGGTTGAACGGATTCGGCTGGTTGCCGAGGCTGAGCTCCGCGCCGGTGCGGAACACGTCGCCGCTCTCGCAGCTGCGCGTCACCACGTTGGCGCCCGAGTCGTAGCTCGAGCCGCTCAGGGAGACGCCGGTCACCTCGAAGCACCACTCGCCGGACGCGTTCCTGGTCTTGGCGGAGGTCACGCTGACGACGCCGTTGGAGCCGGTGGTGCCGCTCGTGGAGCCGCCGGTGGGGCCGTCGATGCTGAACGTCACCGTGGCGCCGGCGACGGCGTTGCCGCCGGCGTCGACCACGGAGGCCGAGCAGGTGCCGTTCGTGTTCGGGCCCTTGCTCTCGCGGCCCACGGTCATGGAGGCCACGTGCATGTCGCCGCCGCCGCCGGGCCCGCCGGTGCCGCCGAACATGGTCGGGCGGTACAGGGCCATCTGCTGGTCCATGCGGGCGGTCTGGCCCGCGGTGAACTCGAACATGCAGCTGTCGTCGGTGTAGTCCATGTAGTTGGTGATCGGGTCGGGGCCGTTGCCGGCGCAGGTGTCGCGGCCGTTGGGGCAGCCGTAGGCGGGGGACGACTCGGGGGCCGTGTCGCTCACGTAGTCGCCGGGGTTGCTGCAGCCGCCCTGGAAGGTGTGGTACAGGCCGAGGAAGTGGCCGATCTCGTGGGTGGCCGTGTCGCCCTCGTCGTAGGGAGCCGCGCCGCCGCCCGGCACCGACGCGTACAGGATCACCACGCCGTGCATGTAGCTGTCCTCGGCGTACATGTCGGGGAAGGTCGCGTAGCCGAGCAGGCCGCCGCCGATGTTGCAGAAGTAGACGTTCAGGGTCGTGGCCGGATCGACGGCCAGGGCCTGCTTCATGCGGCGCTCGTCGCGGCTGCCGTAGCGGTGGGTCGACCACTTTGTGTCGTAGGTGCGGTCGGTGCTCACCAGGTCGAAACTGTAGCCGGTGCCGGCGTAGGCCTGGTTCAGCACCTGCATCTGCGCGTTGATCTGCTGATTGGTGAGATCGCCGACGCCGTTGGTCTGGGCCACGACGTGGACCGCCACGGGAATCGTCACGTTGGCCTTGTCGCGCAGCTGCGCCCAGCCGCCCGTCTTCAGCCAGGCGTCGACCTCGGCCTGGATCTGCTCCGTGCGCTCGAGGCTGGGGGTTTCGGTGGCGCAGCGGACGCCGGCGACGACCTGGCCGGCCTTCTCGAAGGTGATGTCGGCGGCGAAGGCGAGTCCGGCGCCGAGTACGGTGAGTGCGAGAGCGAGCGAGAGGATGCGTGGGAGTCTGTTCACGGCGAGCTCCTGTTCGGGGGTGGTCGGATGATCCCCGCGAAAACGGTGCGGAAAACGCGGCGAACGGCCCGCGCCGCCCTCGTCCGGACGCCCGGGGGGCGCCCCGGGAATCCGTGGCTCGTGAACTTTATCACGAAATCACACCAATTCACCATGATTTTGATCCCGTATTTCATTTTGGTGACCCCCTTCCCCCGGGGGCGTCTCATCGGTTAAAATAGAGTCGTCGATCAACCCGATTCGCCCGCATCCGTTGATTCCACCAAGGAGAGACTCCATGAAGACAAGGCTCATGTTCCTCACCCTGCTGGCCCTGCTGGCCTGCGCCGGAACGGCCGGCGCCACCATCGACTGGGCCGGCAACGTCTGGCCGCTGCACAACTCGAGCCACGTGTCGTCGGCCGGGATCGACGTCTACGCCCAGGTCTACAAGGGCGGCACCACCGACGCGGCCGGCCAGGGCGCCGACATCTGGGCCGAGCTGTACTACGCCAGCAGCACCGACGGGATCTATCACATCGTGCTGATGACCTACAACGGCGACATCGGCAACAACGACGAGTACACGGGCACCATCCCGCAGTCGGCCCTGATCGGCGCCGACTATGTCGACTCGTACGTCATCTTCCACGACGACACCGACGGTTCGAACCTGTGGATCACCGGCGACCAGTCCGGCAACCCGCCGCCGCTGCGCTACAACGTGGTCGAGGTGCTGCCGGTCGACGTGACCGTGCAGTTCACCCTGTGCATGAGCGGCACCGAGACCATCGGCGCGCCCTGCGTCATCGGTTCGGCGGCCGAGATCGGTTCGTGGGGCACCGGCGTGACCATGAACAGCCTCGGTGGCGAGGTCTGGGAAGTGTTCGTGGTCTTCCCCGCCGGCAGCAGCCCGAGCTTCGACTACAAGTACAAGAAGGACGACTGCACCAACTGGGAGAGCGTCGGCAACCGCACCGTGACCCTGCCCACCGACGGCACCAGCTCCGTCGAACTGGCCATGGACGGTTGGGACGGCGCGACGCCGACCTGCGATCCCGTCGGGGCCGAGGACGAGGCCTGGGGCACGGTGAAGTCGCTGTACCGCTAGTTGGCTTCCACATCCCGAGCGGATGGGGCCCGGCGCGAGCCGGGCCCCTTTTTCATGGCCGCCTCTTGACGCGCTCCGGGTTTTAATGTAACCTTGGGGTTACTTATGAAAACCGAGACCATGAACGCCGTCTTCCTGGCCCTGGCCAGCCCGCATCGTCGCCGGATGCTCGACATCCTCGTCGAGATGCCGGGGTGCAACGTGAACGACGTGGCCAAGTACTTCGACATGAGCCGCATCGCCGTCATGAAGCACCTCCGGGTGCTGGAAGAGGCGGAGCTGATCGTCTCGGAGAAGGTCGGACGCAGCCGCGAGATGCACTTCAACGTGGCGCCGATCCAGGCCATCCACGACCGCTGGTCGACCGAGTACAGCCGCTTCTGGAGCGGCCAGGTGATGGACATCAAGTACGCGGCCGAGCAGGCCGTCGCGAAGGAGAAGCCATGAGCGCCACCACGAAGCAGGTGTACCGCGTGATGATCGAGGCTCCGGTGGAGAAGGTCTGGGAGGTGCTGACCCAGTCGGGTCGGCCGCTGCCGTTCTTCTTCGGCTCGGTGCTGCACACGACCAGCCTGGGCCCCGGCGCCCCCATCCGCATGCGCACCCCCGACGGGAAGAACACCGGCGTCGTGGGCGAGGTGCTCGAGTTCGATCCGCCGCGGCGCTACGCGCACACGTTCAAGTTCACCTCCGAGAACGACCCCCTGTGCCGGGTGACCTACGAGCTCGAGCCGGTCGACGGCGGCACGCGCTTCACCCTGACCAGCGAGGAGGTGCCGGTCGGCACCAAGACCGAGAAGTACATGGGGCAGGGCACCGAGTTCATCTGCAACACGCTGAAGTCGCTGGTCGAGACCGGACAACCCAACCTCAAGCAGAAGTTCTTCCTCTTCATGATGAAGTGCACGTCGTTCATGACGCCCAGGCAGAGCCGCAGCGAGAACTGGCCGCTCGACAAGGCGATCACGTGAGCCGGAGGCCATCCGCGTGAACCTGGGGCAGATCCGCGCCGAGCTGCAGGCCCTGGCCGATCCCGCCATCGCCGCCCACAGCGCCCGCTTCTTCCGCACGGGGCCGGGCGAGTACGGCGAAGGCGACCGCTTCCTGGGCATCCGCGTGCCGCGCGTGCGGGCGCTGGCGAAGCGGTGCGGGGACCTCTCCCTGGCCAGGGTCGCCGGGCTGTTGAGGTCGCGGTGGCACGAGGAGCGCCTCCTGGCGGTGATCATCCTGGCGGGGAAGTTCGACCGGGCGAGCGCGGACGAGCGCGGGCGCATCGCCGAATTCTATCTCGCCCACACCGACCGCGTGAACAACTGGGATCTGGTCGACACTTCGGCCCACCGCATCGTCGGGCCCTGGCTGCAGGACCGTCCGCGCGGCCTGCTGCGCGACCTCGCCCGCTCGGACTCCCTGTGGGAGAGGCGCATCGCGGTCATGGCCACCTACCATTTCATCCGGCAGGGCGACTTCGGCGACACGCTGGACCTCTGCGCCCTGCTGCTCGATGACGACCAGGACCTGATCCACAAGGTCTGCGGCTGGATGCTGCGGGAGGTCGCCAAGCGGGACCGGACCGTCGCCGAGGCTTTCCTGCGGCAGCACCACGCCCGCCTGCCGCGCACGATGCTGCGCTACGCCATCGAGAAGTTCCCGGAACCGCTGCGGCGGAGCTACCTGTCCGGGACGTGGGATTGACGCACGCAGTTCCCTGAGAGCGGGCGGACCGACACGGCGGCCGGACCGGACGGCCGCGAACCCGAAAGGATCCGACATGGCGAAGTCCCCCGAGGAAATGGCCGCCAGCATGGTGGCGAACCTGAAGGAGAAGACCGGCCGGGACATGGCGGCCTGGCTGAAGATCGTCAAGGCGGCCGGAGCCGCGAAGCACGGCGAGATCGTCAAGCTGCTCAAGGGCGAGCACGGCGTCACGCACGGCTACGCCAACCTCATCGCCCACACGTATCTGAACGCAGGCGACGCGGCCGGGGGCGACGACCTCGTCGCGGCCCAGTACGCCGGGCCGAAGGCCGACCTGCGGCCGATCTACGACAAGCTGGCCAGGGCGGTGGCGAAGTTCGGCAAGGATGTCGAGCTGTCCCCGAAGAAGACCTACGTGAGCCTGCGGCGGAGCAAGCAGTTCGGTCTCGTGCAGCCGTCGACCAGGACCCGGGTCGACGTGGGGCTGAACCTGAAGGGCGAGCCGGCCGGGGGGCGCCTGGAAGCGTCGGGGAGCTTCAACGCGATGGTGAGCCATCGGGTGCGGCTGGAGAGCGCGGCCGACGTGGACGCCGAGCTGATCGGGTGGCTGCGGAAAGCGTACGAGCGGGCCTGACCCGCTACTTCTCGCCGTACACCCGCACCCAGTCGACGAGCATGGTCTGGGGGAAGGTGGTCGTCTCGTCCGGGCTGCCCGGCCAGCGGCCGCCCACCGCCACGTTCAGCAGGATGAAGAAGGGGTGGTCGTACACCCAGGTGGCGCCGGCGGGCAGGTCGGTCAGGGCCACGGTGAAGTAGTTGAAGCCGTCGACGTACCAGCTGATGCGCTCGGGCGACCACTGCACCGCGAACTCGTGGAAGCCCAGATGGAAGCCGCCCTGGCTGATGGTGTGGGTGCGGCCGATGGCGCTGCCGCCGAAGTGGCCGGGACCGTGGATGGTGCCGTAGATGGTGCGCGGGTCCTGGCCGAGGAACTCCATGATGTCGATCTCGCCGCAGGCCGGCCAGCCCACCTGGTCGATGTCCCGGCCCAGCATCCAGAAGGCCGGCCAGATGCCCTGCCCCACCGGCAGCTTGATGCGCGCCTCGAAGCGCCCGTAGGCCCGCTCGAACACGCCCTTGGTCTTGATGCGCCCGGACGTGTAGTCCTGGCCGGCGAAGCTCTCCTCGCGGGCGGTGATGGCCAGGTTGCCGTTGCCGTCGAGGCTCACGTTCTCGGGGCGGTTGGTGGTCCACTCGAGCTGGGCGTTGCCCCAGTCGGTGCCGATGTCGAAGACCCAGCGCGTCGAGTCGGGGAGCTGGCCCGCGGGGCCCTCGAACTCGTCGGCCCAGATGAGGCCGATCTCGGGCTCGGGCGCCGTCTCCTCCGAACAGCCCGCGGTGCCGGCGGCCAGCAGGATGCCGAGCACGACCAGGGCGCGCATCAGGCCGCGCCTCCGCCGGCGCTGCCCGTCGCCTCGTCGACCGCGGGGAAGAGCCGCGAGTCGCCGAGGGCCTCCTTGAGCACGAGCGTCGCCGCGCCCACGGCCACCGACTGGGGGCCGAGGCGGCTGACGAGGATCTCGGCGGCGGCCACCGAGTTGACGAGGGTGCGGCTGCGCACGCTGCCGCGCAGGGGCGCGAGCAGCAGTTCGCCGAGGCGCGACAGGTCGCCGCCCAGCACCACCGCCGCCGGGTTCATCAGGTTGAGCAGACCGGCCACGGCGGTGCCCAGGTGCTCGGCCGCCTCGCGGATGACCTGCAGCGCCAGGGGGTCGCCGTCCAGGGCGGCGTCCTCGATGTCGTGGATGGTGAACTCGCGCCGGGCCAGCACGCTGGTCGGGTACTCGCGGAGCAGCTCGCCCGCCCGCTCGCGCAGGGCCGGTCCGCCCACGAGGGTCACCAGGCAACCCCGTAGCCCGCAGATGCACGGCTTGCCATGGGGGTCGATGGCCAGGTGTCCGATCTCGCCGGCGACGCCGGTGGCGCCGCGGTAGATCTCGCCGCCGATGACGTGCCCGGAGCCGATGCCCGTGGCGACCTTGATATAGGCCAGGTTGTCGACGTCGGTGCCGCGGCCCCACCAGTGCTCGGCGAGGGCGCCGAGGTTGGCGTCGTTGTCGACGAAGAGGGGCACGCCGAGCTCTTCGGCGAGGTCCTCCAGGCCGAGGCGGCCTTCCCAGGCGGGCAGCACGACGGGCGACAGGTGGTCGGGCTCGGCCGGGTCGACGGGGCTGGGCACCGCGATGCCGATGCCCACCAGGGGGCGGTCGCCGGCGGCCGGCGAGGCGAGGAGGCGGCGGCAGAGGTCGGCGATGAGGCTGCGCGTCCCGGCGGGGTCCTTGCGCACCGGATGGTCGCAGCTCTCCCAGGCCAGCACGGCGCCGCGGAGGTCGGTCAGGGCCACGGCCACGTGGGCGGCGCCCATCTCGACGCCCAGGATCACGCAGGCGTCGTCGCGGAAGGCGAGCACGATGGGACGGCGTCCGCCGCGCGACTTGCCCTCGCCCAGTTCGGCGACCAGGCCGGTGGGCAGGATCTCGCCCACGACCTCCGACACGGTGGACCGCGACAGGCCCGCCAGGCGGGCGATCTCGGCGCGCGACACGCGGCGCTGATCCCAGATCAGGCGCAGCACGGCGTCCGCGAGGGGACGGGGACGGTCGGGGTCGCTGCGGCGCAACCCCTTCCGGATCAGGTTCTCGTTGTTCAAGACCGGCGACCTCACGAGGTGGATGAGTGTCAAGGGTCCCATCCTATTTGTGGAAGTAGATATTGTCCACCAGGACCAGTCGCGAGTCGTTCGTGCTGAGCACGAGCTGCCCGATGGCCCCCCAGTCCCAATCGCCGGCCGGCAGGGTGAAGTCGGCCAGGGGAAGGTCGAGCGACGACCAGCCGCCCGCCGTGAAGGCGGGGGTCGTGGCGCCGTCGAGGATCAGGTCCGGGGTCTCGGCGCCGCCCGAGGCGGGGAACGAGACGAGCTTCACCTTGAAGTTGGTGCCCGCCGGCGCGTAGACGTCCAGGTGCAGGTGCGTCATGGCCGCGGCGTCGATGGGGAAGTCGGCGAAGTCGATGCCCACGAAGTTGAGCGAGCTGTAGAGCTTCGCCGTGTCGCCGTCGATGTCGTACTCGGAGTACTGGGTCGTGCTGCCGCCCCAGTTGGCGCGCCAGGAGACGACGGGCATGTCCACGTACGGGCCGCTGAAGAGGGAGATCACGTCGGTGGCGGGCAGGGTCGGCGTGGGGGCCGGTCCGGTCGGAGGCTCGTAGCCGGTCACGGTGACGGTGCCGGCCACGTCCAGGTCGCCGAGCTTCGCCGTCACGATCGAGGAGCCGGTGCCCACCAGGTGGATCGTGTTGTCGGCGAGGCGCGCCACGGACGGCTCCGAGGAGACGTAGTCGAAGTAGCCGGGCATGTGGTCGACGGGCACGAAGCCGCCGTCGATCTGGAAGATGGTGCGCGTGCCCGAGATGGGCAGGCTGGCGCCGATGAAGCTCGAGACGTTGGCCGAGGCCATGATCGCCCGGTAGATCTCGATGTTGCCCAGTTTGGCGTAGCGGATCTCGTCGACCCAGATGTCGTAGCCGTCGGGCAGGGCCGGGTCGATGCCCTCGGCGATGGTGAACAGGCCGCGCTCGGAACGGAGCTTCGACGCGTCGGGGATGGGCACGATGACGAAGCTCCAGTCGCGGCCGATGGCCACGTTGCCGCGGCCGGCCTCGTACTTCGAGGTGCCGGTGTTGTCGTTGCCGAAGCCGAAGACGTCGACGACGAGGTCCTGGTTGGCGCGGGCATAGAAGGTCAGGGCGTTGTAGTCGGCCAGGTCGCGGGCGCCGGCCGAGGTGACGACGCCGCCGGTGAACAGGCCGAGCGACGACCCCTCGGGGGGCACGTTCACCTTGAGGGAGCGCGCGCCGTCCAGGGCGTACCCGCCGCCGTAGGCGTAGACCGAGTCGGTGCTGACGGCGGTGACATGGGTCTGGGCGAAGGCCTGGAAGTAGACGTCGGCGCCCCAGGCGTCGTCGAAGACGAGCGGGTCGGAGTTGCCGACGGCCGCCGGCAGGTCGGCCGGGTTGCGTTCGCCGCAGCCGGCGAGCAGGGCGATCACGGCGAGGATCGGCAGGACGACGAAGAGACGGCGCGTCGACTTCACGATGGGCCTCCGGAGCGTTGAGGAGTGTTTCCGGGCCGCCGGACGCGGCTTTGTACGGCAACCGATCAAAGTATGCCCAAGGGAGCCGGGCGTGTCAAGGCGGGATGACGGACAGGAGTGGGATTCGCGAGGCGGGTTCCGGTGGGCAGGGGGCCGACCCCGAGGATCGGCCCCCGGCTCGCCGCTGTCAACCGACGGGTTCGTAGATGTCGGCGCCCCATTCGCTTGCGGCGAACGTGGGCGCTGCGGCAGGCCCCGCCGCGCCGGGCGCGTCGTCGTCGAGGCGGAAGCGGGACATGAGCCGCTCGAGATGCTCCGCCTGTCCGGCGAGCTCGCCGGTGGCCGCGGCCACCTCCTCGGCGGTGCCGGCGTTCTCCTGCACGAGATTGCTGATCTGGTCGACGGCCGTGGCGATCTCCTTGATGGCCGGCGCCTGGGTGGCCGCCAACTCGGAAATCTCGCCGATGCTCGACGTGGCCGTCCCGATGTGCTGCACCAACTGCGCGAAGGCCTGTGAAGTCTGCTCGACGACCTCGGTGCTGGACGTGGTGAGGGACACCGACTCCTCGATCAGCTCGGACGTCTCGCGGGCGGCCTTGGCGCTGCGTCCGGCGAGGTTGCGCACCTCTTCGGCGACGACGGCGAAGCCCTTGCCGTGCTTGCCGGCCCGGGCCGCCTCGACCGCCGCGTTCAGCGCCAGCAGATTGGTCTGGAAGGCGATGTCGTCGATGACCTGGATGATCCGCGCGATGGCCTGGCTCGAGTCGTGGATGCGGCCCATGGAGTCGACCATGCGCGCCATCTGACCGGAGCCGGTGTCGGCCGCCGTGTGGGCCGCCTCGGTCACGCGGCTCGCCTCGGCCGACTTCTCGCGGCTGCCCTGCGCGCTGGTGTCGACCTCGGCCAGGGAACTGGAGATCTCCTGCAGGCTCGCCGCCTGGGTGATGGCCGCCTGGGACTGGCGGTGGCTCGACTCGGCGAGCTGCCGGCTGCCCGATTCGATCTCGGCCGTGGTGGTGCGGATCCCCCGCAGCAGGGCCACCAGATCGCTGCGCATGACGCGCAGCGCCAGGCCGAGCTCGTCCTTTTCCGAGGCGAGGGGCACTTCGCGCGAGAGGTCGCCCTCGGCGATGGCGCGCGCCACGTCGGCCTTGGCCCCGAGGCTGTCGGCCATGGCGTCGAAGCCGCGCATGAGCTGGGAGAGCTCGTCGCGGCCGCTGGTGGCGAGCCGGTTGCCGAGATCGCCCTCGCGGATCAGTTCGGCCTGGACGAGGCAGTCGCGCAGGCCGGAGAGGATGGAGCGGGCCAGGACCCACGTTCCGACGGCCAGCAGCAGCAGGACGACGACGTTGGCGCCCTCGATGGTGCGCCGGATGGTGTGCAGCCGGCTCTCGGTGGCCGCGACGGCGGGATCGACGACGTTCCCGGCAAAGCTCTCCTCGACCGAAGACAGCAGGGCCAGGACCTCCTCCTCGGCGTCGGCGTACTTCGCCCGCGCCTCGTCGAGCTCGATGGCGGCGGTGAACACCGACCGGGCGGCATGCTGGAAATCGTTCCACTCCGCGGCCGGGATCCCGGCGCCGGCGCCGGACCGGATCTCGCGGCCGAGATCCTCGAACTCGGTGGCGAGGGCCGGGTCGCCGGTGATCAGGATGTCGTTGAAGGTCATCACGGCCTGCCAGAGCTGGTCGACCAGGGCGGCCGAACCCTCCGCGCGCGCGACGTCGACGAGGGGGCCCACGG
>JAGRNP010000009.1:0-1310 GCA_020440705.1 bacterium
CTGCACGAGGCCGGCACCGTGATCGCCGCCAACACCGTCGCCATGGACAGCCCGGGCTGGGGCGGCAGCCAGCGCATCACCTGGCTCGTCGCCGAGGGGACCCGCGTCGTGCCCGGCGACACCCTCGTCCGCTTCGACAGCACCGAATTCGACGAGTACATGCAGCAGTACCGGGACGACCGCGACGTCGCCGTCATGGCCGTCGCCAGCGCCCGCGCCCAGGGCTCGGCCAACGCCACCCGCGCCCGCAACGCCATCGCCAAGGCGCGACTGGCCTGGGAACGCGCGCAGCTCGAACTCGAGAACCAGCGCTTCGAGTCGCGCACCGTGCGCGAGAGCTCGGAGCTCGCCGGACGCCAGGCCGAGATCGACCTGAAGCAGTCCCTGCGCGACAGCACGGCCCAGGCCACCCTCGACAGTCTCGAGATCGCCCAGGCCGAGCTGAGGGCGGCCAAGGAGCAGGCCCGGGTCAACCGCCTGCAGACCTATCTCGACGAGCTCACCCTCACCGCGCGCGAAAGCGGCATGGTCGTCTACCACCGCGAGTACACGGAGGAAGGCATCAAGGTCCTGCGGGCGGGCGACGAGGTGAGCCGGCAGGCCCCGGTCCTCGAGGTCACCGACACGTCGGCCATGCGCGTGCGCTTCACCGTCCACGAATCCGACCGCTGGCGCCTGGCCCCCGGACAACCGGTCCGGATCGTCCTCGATGCCTACGCCACGACCGAGTATCCGGGCGAGATCCTCTCCGTGGGCCGCCTGCCCCTCTCGGCCGAGGAGGGCAGCGTGGCCCGCCGCTTCGAGGCCGTCGCCGCCATCGACGGCCAGGATCCGCGCCTCAAGCCGGGCATGTCGGCCCGCGTCATCATCCCCCTCGGAGGTACCCCGTGAGCCAGGACAACGGATCCGGACGGCGGCCCGTCCGCGTCTTCATCGGCGCCCTCCTCGCCTGCGGGGCGGCCGCCCTCCTCTTCGGCCTCACCCGCGGCGGCGCGGCCCCCGACCTGCCCGCCGCCCGGGCCGAACGCGGCGACTTCGCGGTGACCACCACGACCACGGGCGAAACGGCCGCCGTCGAGAGCAAGCCCATCGCCGCCCCGCCCGGATGGAACAACAAGGTCATCAGCCTCATCGACGAGGGCAGCATGGTCCGGCCCGGCGACGAACTGGCCCGCTTCGACACCGACCAGCTCGAGAAGCGGCTCCAGGAACGGCAGGCCGCCTACGACGGGGCCCTCGCCGAGCTGGAGAACCAGCGCGTGACCAACGCCAAGAACCTCGCCGAGAAGCGGGCCTCCCTGCAGCGCCAG
>JAGRNP010000009.1:1408-58836 GCA_020440705.1 bacterium
GGCCCTCGCCGAGCTGGAGAACCAGCGCGTGACCAACGCCAAGAACCTCGCCGAGAAGCGGGCCTCCCTGCAGCGCCAGGAGCTGGCCCTCGAGAAGGCGAAGCTGCAGACCGAGGCCATGAAGTTCGAGAGCGAGTCGCGCCAGCGGCAGCAGCAGCTCGACCTGCGCCGTACCGAGCTCGACCTGCAGGAGGCGCGCGAGGACCTCGCCGCCCAGAAGGACATCGCCGCGGCCGTGCTCACCGAGAAGGAGGTCAAGGCCCGCAAGGCCCGTCTCGACCTGGAGGAGACCCAGCGCAACCTCGCAAAGATGGTCGTCACGGCGTCCGACTCGGGCATGGTCGTCCACAACAAGATCTGGGCCCAGGGCACCATGCGGAAGATCCGCGTGGGCGACCAGGTGTGGAACGGGACCTCCATCATGGAACTGCCCGACCTGTCCTCCTTCCGCGTCAACACCTGGGTGAACGAGGTCGACATCCACCGGCTCGAGCTCGACCAGGCCGCCGTCGTCACCATCGACGCCCTCCAGGACCGCGAACTGCGCGGCCGGGTCACGCGCATCTCGCCGCTCGCCCGCCAGGAGGGCGACGAGGACAAGATCAAGGTCTTCGACGTGGAGATCCTGCTCGAGGGCGACTTCACGGGCCTGCTGCCGGGCATGACCGCCCAGTGCCGCATCGTCCACGCGGAGTTCGCCGACGTCGTGCACGTCCCCCTCGAGGCCGTATTCCAGGAGGACGACGGCCCGGTGGTCTACGGCCGGGACGGCGCGGCCAGGCCGGTCGAGCTCGGCGCCCAGGGCGAGGACCGCGTCGTCGTGACCGCCGGGGTCGCGGCCGGCGACGAGCTGCTGCTCGTGCGCCCGGGCGACCGGAGCGGCACCCCATGAGGCAGGAGGTCGGCCTCGCGCTGGGCGGACTGCGCGACCATCGGGTGCGCACGTTCCTGACCACCCTCGGCGTCGTCTTCGGCGTCGCCGCCGTCATCTCCATGCTCTCCATCAGCGAGGGCGCCAAGGAGGAGGCCCTGGCCCAGTTCGAGTCGCTGGGCATCGACAACATCGTGGTCATGCACCGCGATCCGCCGGACGCGCAGCCGCGCGACGAGGCGTCGCCCCACAGCCCCGGTTTGTCCCGGGCCGACGTGCGGGCCCTGGCCGCCGTCTCCCCCGCCATCACCGCCGTCGTGCCCCTGGCCATCGCCGAGCACACGATCCAGGGCGAACAGCAGGTCACCGCCACGGTGGTCGGCACCACCTCCGACCTGCCCGTGGTCCGGCGCGACCGCCTCACGGCGGGGCGCTTCTTCACCGCCGGCGAGGACGCGGCCGCCAAGCGGGTGGCCGTGATCGGGTCCGGCCTCGTGCGCGACCTCTGCGGCCTGCGCGAGCCCGTCGGCAGCTTCATCAAGATCGACGGCGACTGGTACGAGATCATCGGCGTCTTCGCGGGCGGCGCCGGCGGCGACGACGACCAGGAGGGTCTGCTGCGGGCCACCGACCGCGACGTGTGCATCCCCCTGAACAGCGCCCTGACCCGCGGCGAGCGCAAGCGCTGGGACCGGGAGCTCGACCGTCTCGTCGTCCAGGTCGACGACGTGGAACGCCTCGCGCCGGTCGCCGACCTGACCCGGCGGCTCCTCGCCCGCCGGCACCAGGACGTCCCGGACACCGAGGTCGTGGTGCCCCTCGAGCTCATTCGGCAGCGCCAGGCCACCCAGCGCATCTTCTCCCTGATCATGGGCGCCATCGCCGGCATCTCGCTGCTGGTCGGCGGCATCGGCATCATGAACATCATGCTGGCCAGCGTCCTCGAGCGGACGCGCGAGATCGGCATCCGCCTGGCCATGGGCGCGACCCGGTCGAACATCATGCGCCAGTTCCTCGTCGAGGCCGCCGCGGTCTCCGTCTTCGGCGGCGTCATGGGCATCGTCCTCGGCGTGACCCTGGCCTGGACCATCAGCGAGGCCGCCGGCTGGGTCACCGTCGTCTCCCCCTTCGCCATCGTCCTCGCCTTCGGCGTCTCGGCCGCGGTCGGCATCACCTTCGGGTATGTGCCGGCGCGGCGGGCCGCGGGCCTGAACCCCATCGAATGTCTCAGGTACGAATGATGATGACCATGACCTGCCTCCTGCTGCTGCCCGTGCTGGCCACCGCGCCCGCCGCCGGCGACACCCTCGTGCTCGACCTGAACCGGGCCGTGGCCCTGGCCCTCGACGAGAGCCACACCGCCGTGGTGCTCGACCTCGACCTCGCGGCCGCCGGCCACGACGTGGCGGCCGCCAAGGGCCGCTTCCGCACCCAGGCCGACGCCCAGTTCGCCCTGCCCGAGCTCGAGGAGGGCGTGCAGCGCGTGCAGGTGCCGGGCGACCTGCCCCGCTACGACAGCTACGGCAGCCGCGAAATGAGCGCGACCCTGCGCCTCAGCCAGCCCCTGCCCACCGACGGCGCCGTCGCCCTGTCCGGCCATCTCTACCAGCAGGAGGACACCTACTACGACCCCGTCTCGGACGCCACGGCCGAGCAGAAGACCTTCTTCAACAGCTACGAGGTGAGCCTGCAGCAGCCTCTCTTCTCGCCGAACGAACTGAAGCTGGGGCTCGAGAAGGCCGAGATCGGCCACCGTCTCGCCCAGCGCGCCTACCAGCGCGGCGAGCTCGATCTGGCCTACGACGTGACCGCCGCCTTCTACGCCCTGGTCAGGGCCCAGGAGGAGCTCGCCATCGCCCGCGACGCCCTCGACCGGCAGCAGGAGAACTTCGACCTCGCCCAGCGCAAGTACCGCGCGGGCCTGATCCCGGAGGTGGAGGCCCTGCAGATGGAGGTCGACCTGGCCGGCGCCAACAACGACGTGCTCGGTCGCGAGTCCGACCTCATCCTGGCCGCCGACGGCTTCCGGCTGCTGGTGGGCCTGCCGCTCGATCGCCCGGTGCGGGCCACGGCGAACCTGGCGCCGCTGGTCTACGAGGTCGACGCGGACCTCGCCATGTCCCACGCCCTGGCCCACCGCACCGAACTCGAGGACCTCGCCGACCAGCTCCGCCGCGCCCAGATCACCGTCACCGAGACCGACGCGCGCAGCTCGGTCAGGGGCGAGCTGAGCGCCTTCTACAACCTGACGGGCATCAGCGACCCCGCCCTCGTCGACCCGTCGGTGGGCGACCAGATCGAGTCGAGCTGGGACGACCTGCGGCGCCGACCCGGCAACCGGGGCGTGCGCTTCAGCCTGAGCGTGCCCCTGTGGGATTCGGGCGTGAACGCCCAGGAGGTCGCCTCGGCGCGGGTCGCCGTGCGGCGGCGCGAGCTCGACCAGGAGAACCTGAGACGATCGATCGCGCGCCAGGTCCAGGCCGCGCTGGCCCGCTTCGACGGGGCGCGGCGCCGCCTCGACGTGCTCCAGCGCAGCCTCGACATCGCCCTGCGCAGCTACGCCATCAGCCGCGAACGCTTCGAGACCGGCGACATCACCAGCCAGACCCTCGCCGACAACCGCGACCGGCTCGTGTCGGCCCGGCAGTCGTACCTCGACGCCTACGTGAGCTTCCGCCTGGCCGGCGCGGACCTGCGGCGCCAGACCCTGTACGACTTCGAATCGGGCGCCTCGCTCGTGCCCGCGGCCACGCCCGGGGCGCCGTGAGGAAGAGCCCTTCGGTGACTTAGTCACGGAAAATACCGGATAGATCTGGTAGGATTTCCTCGCGGTGCCGATCCGCGGCACCCGGATCCGGAGGGAATCCCGTCATGCGCCACCCATGCATCCGCATTTTCGCGCCGCTGCTCGTCTGTCTCGCGGCAGCGCCCGCGTTCGCCGCCACCCATACGATCTTCCAGTCGGGCTTCACGTTCAGCCCCGCCGACCTGACCATCGCCGCCGGCGACACCGTCGTGTGGCAGTGGTCGTCGGGCGCGCACACCGTCACCAACGGCACGAGCCTGGGCGATCCGAACCTGGGCAATCTCTTCGACGCGGCCCTGAACGCCGGCGCGTCGACCTTCACCCACGTCTTCGCCGACGAGGGCGTCGTGCCCTACCTCTGCCGACCCCACGCCGGACTCGGCATGACCGGCACCGTCACCGTCGAGGCGGCCGCCGCGGCCGACGAACTGCCCGCGGCCGACCTGCCGGTGCTGGGCCGCAACGCGCCCAACCCCTTCAACCCGCGCACCGAGATCGCCTTCGCCCTGCCGGCCGACACCGCCGTCCGCCTCGTGGTCCTCGACGTGGCGGGACGGCGGGTGACGACCCTGGTCGACGGCGAGCGCATGGCGGCCGGACCGCACCGCCGCGCCTGGGATGGCCGCGACACTTCCGGCAACGGCGTCGCCGCAGGCGTGTACCTGTACGTTCTGGAAGCGGACGGCGTGCGCCTGTCCGGCACGATGGCGCTGGTGAAGTAGAGGGCCGGCGGGCCGGTCAGTCGAGCAGGCGGTCCGCGATCTCGGGCCACGCGGCGATGGGAACGTGGGGCACGCCCTCCTCCGCGAGGCGCCGGCCCAGCCAACCCGTGATGAAGCGCCGCTCCGGCGGCAGCAGCAGCGCCGCCGCCCGGTCGGTGTTGCTGTCGCCGGCGTAGGCCACCACGCCGTCGCGCGCCAGGGCGTCGCGCACGACGGCGGGCTTGTCGGTGCCCAGGTCCGGATCGGCGAAGCGGCGCGGCGCGACCGGATCGATCACCAGACCGGTCTCCGGTGCGAAGCGGCCGGGCATGGCGTGCACGGCGATGTCCTTCAGCCCCATGCGCGCGAGCAGCCGCTCGATGTACCACCCGCAGCCCGCCGAGGCGATCACGATCTCCCAGCCCGCCCGCTGCAGGCGCAGCACGGCCGCCGCCGTGCCCGGCGCCGGATCCAGGGCGTCGACCAGCGCGTCGGCGCCCTTTTCGTCGGTGCGCAACGAGGCGAACACGCCCCCGATGCCGCCGATGTGATTGGTCTCCCCGTCGAGATAGCGCCGCCAGGCCTCGTGCCCGGCCGGCGGGTCATGGCGCTCGAGGATGAGGTCGAAATAGTCGCGGCGGGTGAAGGTGCCGTCGAAGTCGGTCACGAGGATGGGCATCGTTCTCTCCGTCAGGCGGTTGCGGAATCGGGCCACCCCACGAGCAGCCGGTTCTTGGGCGTGATCTCCGCCGGGATGCGGGACGTCCACACCCGGTAGCCGGCGGCGCGCAGGCGGGCCGCTCGGGTCGCGTCGACCGCCAGCGGTCCGTCGAGCCAGCCGGCCAGGCCGCCGTCGTCGCAGGCCGCCAGATCGTGACAGCACGGCAGCACCGCCACCGGGCAGCGGTGGGCCAGTGCCTTGTCCAGGACCGCGTCGGTGAGGGTGCCGCAGGCATGGACCGAGGCGATCAGCGTGTCCGGCCCGGCGACCGGCTCGTCCTCGAGGCGGCCCACCACGTACTCGATCCGTCCGGCCAGGCGGGGCCACACCCCGGTGAGCGCCGCCAGCAGGGGCGCGTGGCTCGGCGGCTGCACGATGTCCACGCACCGCGCCCGCGGCGTGGTGTCGTCCAGCAGCACGAGGATCGCCGCCAGCAGGCCGTGTCCGGCCGCGGCCTCGAGCACCGGGCCGCCACGCAGACGGCGCCGGACCCGCCGCGCCGTTTCCCACGCCTCGTACAGTTCCTTGCGCGGCAGACACTCCGCCGCGCAGACGGCCCGCGCCAGGCGCGCGAAGAGCGCGTCGCCGGGAAAATGCTCCACGTGCCGCCGGTTCAGGACGTTGCGGGACGAAGGATCGAGGCGGGTCATCGGCATGGGCTCCGTCGGGACGCGGGCGGTGGTTCGCGGCGCTCGGGAGGGGCAGGGTAACATCAAAGGGCGGGGCGGCCAAGCGACCGCCCCGCCCCGATCCGTCGGATCAGCGCCGCCAGGGCGACCGGCGGCGACGGGCGCCGTTGCCGGCCGTCTGGTCCGCCGCCGGCGCCGCCGCGCGCGGCGAAGGCGACAGGGGCTGGACCGGTGCCGGCCTGGCCGCGGCCGACCTGCCCGCCCCCGGGCCCATTCCGGATCCGCCGCGACGCGACCGGCGGCGACCGGTGCGGCCGGGCTCCGCCACGACCTGGTCGGCCGTGAAACCCTCGATCTCGCGCCGGGCGATGGGCGCGCCGATCATCCGCTCGGTCGCCCGCAGCCAGCCATGGTCGGCGCCGGTCACGAAGGTGCAGGCCACGCCCTCCTGCTCGGCGCGACCCGTGCGCCCGATGCGGTGGGTGTAGGCCTCCGGCGTGTTGGGCACGTCGTAGTTGATGACGTGGGTCACGCCGCTGACGTCGATGCCCCGCGCCGCGATGTCCGTCGCCACCAGGATGTCGAACTTGCGGCTGCGGAAGCCGCGCATGGCCCGGTCGCGCTGGGCCTGCGACAGGTTCCCCTGCAGACCGACCGCCTTGTAGCCCGCCTTGCCCAGCTGGGTGGCCAGACGGCGGGCCCGATGCTTGGTGCGCGTGAACACGATGGCCGACGCGCAGCCGTCGGTCTCGAGCAGGTGCTCGAGCAGGTCACGCTTGCGGTCCTCGCCCACGAGCACGAGCGCGTGGTCGATGGTCGCCGCCGGCGCCCGGTTGGCCAGCTCGACCACGTGCGGGCGGTGCAGCAGTTCGTCGGCGAGCCGCCGCACCTCCTTCGGCATGGTGGCCGAGAAGAGCAGGTTCTGGCGGCGGGCCGGCAGCTCGGCCAGGATCCGGCGGATGCCCGGCAGGAAGCCCATGTCGAACATCTGGTCGGCCTCGTCGAGCACCAGGGTCTCGATGCGATGCAGGTGGAGCAGGTCCTGCTCCACGAGGTCGAGCACGCGGCCGGGACAGCCGACGATGATCTCGGGCCGGCCGCGCAGGGCCCGCGCCTGGCGCGCCACGGGCACGCCGCCGAAGATCGTGGTCAGCTTCAGATCGGTGAAGCGGGCCAGGACCCGGATCTCCTCGGCGATCTGGGTGGCCAGTTCGCGCGTCGGGGCCAGGATGAGCGCCCGCGGGCCGCCGCTGCGCCGCTCGAGCAGCCGGTGCAGCAGGGGCAGGGTGAACGCCGCGGTCTTGCCGGTGCCGGTCTGGGCCAGGCCCAGGACGTCGCGGCCGGCCAGGCCGGCGGGAATGGTTTCGTCCTGGATCGGGCGCGGGGTGTCGAACCCGGCCGCCGCGATGCCGCGGACGATGTGGTCGTGGAGGGCGAACCGGTCGAAGCCGGTCGCCGTGAACTCGTTCAGTTTCAGCATGTGTGGTTGTCTTCTCCGGCGCGGGGCGCAGCGCGGCGCGGGGCCCGCACGGGGCCCGGGCGCGCGCAGACACGACGCGGCCTTGCAATCCGACCCGAACAACAGTGAAGGGCAAGAGGGGGTTGTTGCGGCGCGACCCGGCGTCTCGGCGGGGTCCTGTTGTTCGCCGCGGCCGGGAGGGCTCCCGGCCTTTGATGCCCATACGATAGGCGGCGAACGCCCGGGGCGCAAGTCGGGACCCCGCCCTCCCCCCTTCCGGAAGGCGGGGCCCCGCAGTTCGTCAGCCGACCTGGCCGCCGTTGATCCGGCCGCCCGATCCCTGGCCGGCGCGCCGGCGCGAGGTCGCCCGCTTCGCGTCCAGGATCGGGAACTTCTTGACGATCACCAGATAGGCCAGCACCTGCATCGCCATGAAGCCGAGGGTGACGACCATCTCCGGCAGGGCCGGGAAATAGGTGCCCCCGCCGAGCGGGTGGAAGCCCAGCCACACCACGCTCATGCGGTAGAGCGAGGCGCCCCCGATGATCAGGATGCCGATGCGGAACAGCTGCCCCAGGCGGGCCCGCCGCATGCGCCGCAGCAGCACCACCGGCACGATCAGCAGCGCGAACTCGAGCACCAGCAGCCACGCGTGCGGGTCGCCGTCGAGCACCCGGCCCCACTGGCCGCGATAGGTCAGGTCGGCCAGGCGCAGCACCAGGAAGGCCCCGATGATCCAGCTGATGACGCGCCCCAGGGAGAGCAGCGTCTTGTTCTCCGTCTGCCGCCCGTAGCGCGTGCTGCTGAGGATGTAGGTGATGATCACCGCGGCGTAGCCCATGATCCAGCACGACAGCAGGAAGAACAGCGGCAGCCACGGCGTCTGCCAGAACGGATGCACCTTGTAGCCGGCCAGGATGTACAGCGTGCCCAGCGACGACTGGTGCATGGTCGGCAGCACGATCCCCAGCCCGATGATCCAGATCAGCGCCGCATCCACGTGGGGCATGATCCGACGCGCGATCGCGCCGAGCCGGTCCCGCCGCGTGTGCGCCCAGTGCTCCAGGAAGGCCGGCGACATCTCGGCCCACAGCACGAGAATGTACGCCGTGATGCACAGCGCGACCTCGAGCAGCACCGAGTCGCCGTTCCACGCCCACGACCACAGGGGCACCTTCCAGAAGTTCCAGGGCGTGCCCACGTCGGTGCCCAGGGCGAGCATGGCCGCGCTGTAGCCCACGGCGCTCGTCAGCAGCGCATGGCGCACCAGCGAATGGTACTTGCCCCGGTTGAGCACGTAGACCAGCAGCGCCACCGCGTAGCCGCCCGACGCCACCGACGTCAGCACGATCACGTTGAAGAGCTTCCAGACGCCCCACGGCTGCTCGTCGGTCATGGCCGTGGCCGGCCCGAGACCGACGGAGAAGCGCCAGATCACCAGCAGCCCGGCCGCGAGGGCCAGCACGGCGGCGATCTTGAACGTGGACGTGAGAACGGGCCCCATCACGGGGGTCGCGGAGTGGCGAGAGCTCATGATCGTCTCCGGAGGTTTGGCCGCCCAGAAGCTGCCAAAACGATATCCATCAATTAATTAAACGCTTTTTGTTTAATTATTGACAGGGATCAAGATAGCCATTGACTGCGAATATTCAAGCGTTCAATGGCAAATGATGAAAAAATTAACAATCAGGGGCGTCAACCGGCGTCGTCTTCGTGGCGGGCCTCGACCAGGGCCTCGCCGTTCTCGTCCACGTGGATGATGAGGGTGATCGGCCGGCAGCACACCTCGCAGTCCTCGATATAGCGCTGGGACGGGACCGAGCAGTCCACCACCACCGCGAAGGACTCCCAGCAGTAGGGACACTGGACAGGGCAGGTTTCGAGTTCGCGCTTCGTCATGGCCGGTCGCCCTGCCCTTCCAACCACGCCAGGAAGCCCGCCATGTGCCGATCGAGCCGGCGCTGCGCCTGCTCGTCGACGAGCTCTCCGTCGACGATCTTCTCGTGGGCCTGCCCCAGGGCGTAGGTCACGGCCGGGTACACCACCGACAGGGTCGAATCCAGGATGTGCTTCAGGTGGGCCTGCCCGTGCACCCCCCCGACCGGGCTCGGCGTCGCCGAGAGCACCGTGTAGGGTTTGCCGGCGAGCGGCGAGGCGAACGCCGGGCGGGAGGCCCAGTCGATGGCGTTCTTCAGGACGGCCGTCACGCTGTGGTTGTACTCCGGGCCGGCGATGACGATGCCGTCGCACGCGGCCACCGCCGCCAGGAAATCGGCGACGACCGGCGGACGTCCGTCGCCGTCGAGCGCCGTGTCGTAGAACGGCAGGTCCCGGATGGGAAACGTCGTCGTGTCGTGGCCCGTCAGCCGTTCGGCGGCCGCCGCGAGCAGGGCTGCGTTCAGGCTGCCGGCCCGGAAGCTGCCGCAAAGCAGGAGGATGTTCATCGGCACGGGTCCTTTCGTTCACCGGGGATCGTCGCGCGGTCCGAGCCGACATGCTAGCAGGATCGGATGTTCCCGCCGCAGATTTCCTTTGACCACGTCCGATCCAGGGTTTTTGATTCCCGAGGTTCAGCCCCGGAGGAAGCATCATGTCCCGTACGTTCGTCTCCGCGCTCGCCGTCGCCCTGCTCCTTGTGGCGGCGCCCGCGCCCCTCTTCGCCGCCGACCTCCCCGCCTACACCCCCGACGCCAACGCCGACCGCGCCGACGTCCCGGACGCCTACAAGTGGGACCTGACGGCCCTCTACCCCTCGGTCGACGCCTGGGAAGAGGAGATCGCCGGCCTCGACGCCCGCCTGCCCGAGCTCGCTGCCTTCAAGGGGCACCTCGCCGATCCGGCGCGCCTGAAGGGCTGTCTCGACCTCTACTTCGCCCTGCACGACAAGGCCAGCCGCGTCACCCAGTACGCGAACCTCGCTCTCGACACGAATCTGACCGACGAGGAGCGCCAGGCCCGCAGCCAGCGCGGACTCGCGGCGATGGATCGCGTGATGGCGGCGAGCGGTTTCATCCGCGCCGGAATCCTCGCCCTGTCCGACACCGAGATGGAGATGGCCTGGGACGCCCCGGGCGGACCCGCGAAGTACCGCAGCTACATCGAGAACCTGCGCCGCCGACGCAGCCGGGTGCTGGGCGAGGAGGCCGAGCGCGTGCTCCAGCTGGCGGGCGACAACCTCTGGGCCGAGATCGACCTCAACGAGATCCCCAGCCCGCTCGAGGACACGTTCGGGGCCGTCCTCTCCGACATGACCCTGCCCGTGGTCCACGACGCCGAAGGCCAAGAGGTGCAGATGACCTTCAGCAACTTCGGCCGTTTCCGCGCTTCCCCCGACCGCGCGGTGCGCCGTGAGGCGGTCGCGGCCTTCTTCGCCACCCTGCGCCAGTACCAGCACGCGCTGGCCGCCACCCTCGGCGGCCAGTTCGAGCTCGACGTCCTCTACGCCCGGGCCCGGGGTTACGACACCGCCCTGGAGGCGTACCTGGACAAGGACAACATCCCCGTCGCCGTCCACGACAACCTGATCGCCGCCGTGCACGCCAACCTCGCGCCGCTGCACCGCTACGTCGAGCTCCGCCGTCGCGTCATGGGACTCGACGACGTCCACATCTACGACCTCTACGTGCCCATGGTCGCGGCGGCCGAAATGGACGTGCCCTACACCGAGGCCATGCGGATCCTTCCGGCGGCCCTCGCGCCCCTCGGCGCCGAGTACGTGGCCCGGCTCGAGCACGGCCTCGATCCGCGCAACGGGTGGATCGACGTCTATCCGAGCAGCGACAAGGACAGCGGCGCCTTCTCCGCGAGCGTGTACGGCGCCCACCCCTACGTGAAGATGAACTACCAGGACAGCCTCGACGACCTCTCGACCCTGGCCCACGAGTACGGCCACGCGATCCACAGCGACCTGGCCATGACCCATCAGGCCTACCAGGACTACCGCTACGTGCCGTTCCTGGCCGAGATCGCTTCCACGTGCAACGAGGCCCTGCTCTCGGACTACCTCGTCTCCCAGGCGGCGACCGATGCCCAGAAGGCCGGCATCCTGGCGGCCGAGCTCGAGAGCATCCGCACCACGATCTACCGGCAGACCCTGTTCAGCGAGTTCGAGCGCGTGGTCCACGGCTTCGTCGAGAACGGCACGCCCATCACCGCGTCGCTGCTCGACCAGGCCTACGCCGACCTCATCCGCACCTACTACGGGCCGGACTTCCGGGTCGATCCCGACGACGGCATGGAGTGGGCCTACATTCCGCACTTCTACTACAAGTACTACGTGTACTCCTACGCCACGGGCCTCAGCAGCGGCCTGGCCATCGCCGAGCGGGTCAAGGAGCTGGGCCAGCCGGCCGTCGACGGCTACCTGGCCATGCTCCAGGGCGGTTGCAGCGATGCGCCCATCACGTTGTTGCAGGGCGCAGGCGTCGACCTGACCGAACCCACGGCCGTCGAGGCCGCCCTCGCCCGGTTCGATCGGACCATCACCGAACTGGCCGGACTGCTGGGCGTTCAGGCTCCCTGACCCCGCACCGGATCCGTACCTGCAGGGACAGGCAGTCCTGACCAGGGAGCGGCAGTCTCGAATAGAGGACACCCCGAAGGGGGTGTCCTCTTCGCACCATGCGGCAGTTAAGCCTTTGTTCCACATAATGTTGAATGCGATCCGCAAGGGGGGCACGCGGGTTGCGATAGGGGGGGCAGGAAGCCGAAAAACCCGGGCTTCATCACGAACGAGGAGGTTGATCATGAAGACGCAGAATACGACCCTGAGCATCGCCGGCCTCATCGGCCTGACCGTCCTGTCCCTCACCCTGCTCGGCGCCCCCGCGGCCAACGCCCAGACCAAGGTCCGGGTCCAGGCCAAGGTGCAGACGCCCGTCGGCGTGATCCACGTCTCGAACACGCCTTCGGTCCGGTACCGCGAACTGCCCCCGCGCCCGGTGCTGCCCAGCCCGCGCTACGTGGTCAAGATCACGGCCCAGGACCGGCAGATCGCCCGCCGCCTCGCCCGCTACACCGGTGCCGAGAAGCAGCGTCTGCTGAACCTGAAGCGTGAGGGCTACACCTGGGTGCAGATCGGCCAGTGGCTCGACCTCTCGCCCCGCGCGGTGCGGGCCGCCCACAGCCAGGTCGCCTGGAACCGCTTCCTCGACGACCAGCATGTCGTGGTCCGCTGCGGCAACGACAACCACGATGATCGCGGCCGGGGCCGCGGCCATGACCGGCACTAGGTCCCGACACCGGTGCCGAGGGGCCGGGAAGGATCCCGGCCCCCACGACGTCCCGCGAGCCCCTTGGCTCGCGGGACATCCTGATGTAGAATGATCAACAGCGCCGGCCCGCCATCGGCCGGCCCATTCAAGGGGGATGACGCCATGACCAACCGGATTCCGTTCGCCGCCGTTCTGGCCAGCCTGCTCCTGCTCGCCGTCGCCTGCAGCGACGAGGCCACCAGGCCCGAAGTTCCCGACCCCGATCCCGACCTGTCCGGCACCGTCACCGACGCCGCCGGTCGTCCCGTCGCTGACGCCGCCATCGGGCTGGTCTACAAGCTCGACGGCGTCTCCCTGCCCGGCGACGCGGCGAAGCCCGCCACCCAGATCGTCTACTCGCTCCCGGAGGCGAGCCACCTGCGTCTGGTGATCCTGGACCGCGCCGGAGCCCTGCTGCGGACCGTGGTCGACGATCAACTCCCCGCCGGCCCGCACACCTACATCTGGGACGGCCGCGACGACGACGGCGACAGGGTGCCCGCAGGCATGTACCGGGCGCTGGCCGAGGTCGACGGGGCCCTGAACGACGACATGTCGATCTTCCTGTACGAGTTCGACCCCGCGGCCTTCCTCGACGCCCCCAACGCGGTGACGAACGCGGACGGCCGCTTCCGCATCGACCGCGCGCTCATCGCGGTGGGCGACTCGCTCGGCGCCGTGCCCGACGAATCCGGCGGGGAGCCCGTCTGGACCCGCATCCGGCCCGAGCTCGGGGTGGTGGCCGCCATCGCCGACTCGGCAGGCCTGCACTGGGTGCGCGTGGGCATCGTCTGGGACGCGAATGCCGTTGCCGGACAGGACGTGACGCTGGCGCTGCCGGCGCCCTAGCGGCCCCGGACCTCCGGCAGGTCGCCGCGGCGCACGAGCCACCCCCGCCGCAGCCACGCCTCGGCGCGGGCCACGTCCCAGCCGCGCTCCCGCAGCAGCAGGCCGGTCGCCACGAACCAGGCGCGGGGGCCCCACACGGCGGCCCCCTGGGCATCCCGCGCCGCGGCCCGCCACTGCTCCACCAGGTCGTGCACCGGGTCGCCGGGCACGACCCGGTGGATGAAGCTCTTCGGCAGGCGCGTCTGGAACGCGTCCGGGTCGAAGCCCCCCCGCACGTTCAGGCCGAAGACCAGGGCTTCCAGGTGCCAGGGCGCGCCGGGGTCGGCTCCCCGCCGCACGATGTTCGCCGTCCACACCCGCCCGAACGGATCGCTCGTGCCGTCCACGAGCAGCCCTCCCGGCAGCACGCCCGCCATGATCCGATCGTAGGCCGGCACCACCTCGTCCGCCTCGTATTGGCGCAGCACGTTGAAGGCCCGCACCAGGCGGACCGTTTCCGGACGCCCGCGGGCATCGGTCTGCAGGGGAAGGTTGAAACCGCCGAGACGGAAAGCCGTGCGGCGATCGGCCCACGGCTGCGCCCGCGCCACGCGTTCCGGATCGATCTCGACGCCCAGGACGCCGAGCCGCGGATGGCCCCGTCGCAGTCGGGCCGCGCTTTCGAGGGTGGTCGTCGGCGCCGCCCCGTAGCCGAGATCGACATAGAGGGCCCTCGCGAACGCCCCGTCCGTGCGCGTCACCAGGTGCGGGTCGTAGGCCGCCAGGAAGGCATCCACCCGGCGCAGACGATTGGGCGCCGTCTTGCCGCGGGTGATCTGCCCCGCCGGCCGCCGGCTGGCGACACGATGGATCTGGGAACGCAGGGGTTGGCGGGCCACGGCTCCGGCTCCGGCGAGGGGGGACGGGTGACGGCCCCATGTTCGAACATGGCCGGCGGCTCGGCAAGGGCGATCCGCAGCCGACGAGCCGTCCGGCGGCGGTCCGGCTAGATTGGGGGGATCGTGTTCCCCAGCTCCCCGAAAGGATCGCCATGCTGCGCTCGTGCCTGCTCCTGCTCGCCCTGCTCGCCCTGCCCATCGGCGCCCGGGCCGCCGATGGGGTGATCGCCATCGAGACGGACGGCGGCACCCGGCCCCTGACCTATCTGGCCGGGCGGATCGACGCCGATGAGCTCGCCGTCCTGCGTGACCTCGCACCGAACGTGACCATCGTCACCGGACTTTCGGACGAGGATGCCCTCGCCCGCGCGGCCGAGTTCGACGGGGCCGACGCCCACGTGCTCGACGACGCCTTCCTCGCCGCGGCCGGAAAGCTGCGCTGGGTGCAGGCCTGGTCGGCCGGCGTCGATACGTACCTGCGGCTGGACGGGCTGCGGAACGATCCGGACATCGTGCTGACGAACATGCAGGGCGTGCACGGACCGGTCATCGCCGAGCACGTCTTCGGCATGCTGCTCTCGCTGACGCGCCGGCTGCCGACACTGCACGAGGCCCAGCGGGAAGGCCGCTGGCGGCGGGAACTCGCCGAGGGATCGACCTCCCTCGCCGGCAGCACGATGTTCGTGGTCGGCATGGGCGGGATCGGCTCCCAGATCGCCCGCCGGGCCGATGCCTTCGACATGCAGGTGCTGGCGACGGTCCGCGACCCCGCCGCCCGCGAGAAACCGGACTACGTCGACGAGATGGGCGGCGCCGACGACCTCGACCGCTTCCTCGCGCGGGCCGACGTGGTCGTGGTCGCCCTGCCCCTGACCGACGAGACCCGTGGCCTTTTCGACGCCGCGCGCTTCGCGCGGATGAAGCCGGGCGCCCTCTTCGCGAACATCGGCCGCGGCCCCATCGTCGACACCGACGCCCTGCTGGCTGCGCTCACCGGCGGCCACCTCGGCGGCGCCGCCCTGGATGTGACCGACCCGGAGCCCCTGCCCGACGGCCACCCGCTCTGGGCCCTGGACAACGTGGTCGTCACGCCCCACTGCTCGAGCTGGGCCGAGCTCACGGGCGACCGCCGGCGCGAGGTCCTGCGCCGCAACATGGCGGCGTTCGGGGCCGGCCGGCCGCTCGAGAACGTGGTCGACAAGCAGCGCGGCTACTGACCGAGCCCGGCGAGGAGATCCCGATAGGCGGCCGCGCGTTCGGCCAGCTCCGCCTCGGAGATGTTCTTGAAGCCGGCGATTCCCGCGGGCAGAACGCTGTGCACCACGAAGGGCGGCAGCCAGGTCATGCCGCAGAGGTGCGCCGTCTGCTGGAACGGCCGCAGCAGTTCGCTCGGCGTCCAGTTGTTGAACCCCCCGCTGCGATAGGCGTCGTGGGCGCCGCCGGTGGTCATCGCCGTCAGCCAGGTCTTTCCCTTCATTTCGTCGCCGACGCCGGGCGGGTAGGCGAAGCCCTGCTCGAGCACGCGGTCCTCCCACTCCTTCATCAGGCTCGGGCTGCTGTACCAGTAGAACGGATGCTGGAAGACGATCACGTCGTGGGCGCGCAGGAGATCCTGCTCGCGGGCGGCGTCGATCCGGAAGTCGGGGTACTCGCGGTAGAGATCCCGCACGGTGACGTTCGGCAGGTCGGACACGGCGTCGAGCAGGGCCCGGTTGCCGCGGGACCGGCTCAGGTCGGGATGGAAGACGTTCAGCAGGATGCGGGGTTCGGCCATGATCGGCTCCTTTTGTTGTTTGTACACGCAAATACGGACGGTCAAAAAAAATCGGCTCAGGACGTTCCTTCTTCGAGCTCCGCCACGGCCCGGGCCATATCGGCGGCCATGCGGTCGCCGCGGTCGCCGCCGAGGACGGCAGTGTAGGCATCGTAGAGGGCTTTCCAGGCCGCCTGGATCGCCGGCAGGGTCCGGCGGCCGGCGTCGGTCGCCGTCAGGGACTGGGTCTTGCCCCGGCGCTCGCGCCGCACCAGCCCCCGGGCCTCCAGCAGATCCACGAAGCGGGTGATGGTCGAGGGGGCCAGGGCCAGGGCGGCGCCCGCGTCCTTCGGCCCGATGCCCGGCTCGTCGGCGATCGTCATGAGCAGGAACGCATGGGACGGCGACAGGCCCGTCGGCCGGAAGGCCTCGTCGGCCATGCGGCCGATCACCCGCGCGAGGGCGCCGGCGGTGAAGTAGAGGCATCCGGTGTAGAGGTGGTCACGGTCGCTCATGGGCGCCTTTCTTGCTTGCACATACAAATAACACGAACCGGGCCGGCCCGCAAGCCCCGGGTTGTGCCTCGGAGAATGTGTCTGCTCCGGGACAAGCGGCGACATCATCGGGAATTGCCCGATTCCGCCCCGGATTCGGGATTTGGGCCGTAAACGCAGCGGCAGAAGCCCCTTGTTCGGGTGCGGACACAATTTCGAAGGCACAAGCAAAAACTTGGGGACCGACCTCCCCCATGTCATGATGAGGCAACCCGGCAGCCGTTTCCCGCGTCTGATCCGGGACGACACGCCCCGGGGCCCCGCCCCTCTCTCCCCAACCAGGAGTCCACCCCATGTTCCGCATGACCCGACGCCCGACGGCGCTGCTGCCCGTGGTCGCCCTCGCTTTCCTCGCCGGCTGCGGCGACGCGTCGCCCCCGGCGGCCGGGACCACAACCCGCACCGGACCGAGCAGCCACTACACCATGGACGAGTTCATGAAGACGACCTCCATCAGCGGCGGCTCGTTCAATCACGACAACACGAAGCTCCTGGTCTCGAGCAACGAGTCGGGCGTCTTCAACGTGTACGAGCTCGACCTGGCCACGAAGAAGCGCACCGCCGTGACCGAGGGCGACGACACGACCTTCGGTGTGGCCTACATGCCCGCGGACGACCGCATCCTCTTCACCCGCGACAACGCCGGCGACGAGATCAACCACCTCTTCCTGCGCGACCTCGACGGCACGGTCCAGGAGCTGACCGCGGGCGCCGGGACGAAAGAGCAGTTCTGGGGCTTCAGCGACGACCTCGCCCACTTCTTCACCACCAACAACGCCCGCGACGAGCGCTACATGGATCTCTACGTGTGGGATGTCGCCACCCTCGAGAACCGCATGCTCTACCGCAACGATGTCGGCATGGTGCCGGCCGCGGTCTCGACCGACCTGCGTTGGGTGGCTCTCGGCAAGTCCAACTCGACCAACGACTCGGATCTCTTCCTGGTCGATCTGGAGGCGGGCACCGAGCCCCGACTCATCTCGGCGCACGAGGGCATGGCCTCGTTCGGGGCCGAAGCCTTCGATCCGGGCAGCCGCTGGCTGTACTACACCAGCAACGCCGACGGCGAGTTCATGAAGCTGCGTCGCTACGAGATGGCGACCGGCACCCACGAGGACGTGTACGCCGGCGCATGGGACGTCTCGGCCGCCTACTTCAGCCGGAGCGGGGCCTACCGGGTCATCGCCACCAACGAGGACGGCTACACGAAGGTCGAGGTCACGCAGAACGGCGCGGCGGTGTCCATGGCGGGCCTGCCCGCGGGCACCGTGTCCGGCATCTCCTTCTCCCACGACGAGACGCTGATGAAGCTGACCGTCTCGAGCGACACCATGCCCGGCAACATCTTCGTGCGCGATCTGCGGTCGGGCGAGACGCATCAGCTCACCGACACCCTGAACCCGGAGATCGACGCCGAAGACCTCGTCACCTCGACGGTGGCGCGCTTCGCGGCCCGCGACGGCCTGGTCATTCCCGGCCCGCTCTACAAGCCGATCGGGGCCGGTCCGGAGCACAAGGTGCCGGTCGTGCTGTGGATCCATGGCGGCCCGGGCGGCCAGACGCGGCCCGGCTACAGCGCCGAGAGGCAGTTCCTGCTCAACAACGGCTACGCGGTGTTCGGCGTGAACAACCGCGGTTCGTCGGGCTACGGGAAGAGCTTCCTCGCCGCCGACGACGGGCGCCACGGCCGCGAGCCCCTCTGGGACTGCGTCGACGCCAAGGAGTGGCTCAAGACGCAGGACTGGGTCGATCCGGACCGCATCGCCATTCTCGGCGGCAGCTACGGGGGCTACATGACCCTGGCCGCCCTGGCCTTCCAGCCCGGCGAATTCGCCTGCGGCGTCGACATCTTCGGCGTCGCCAACTGGATCCGGACGCTCGAGAACATTCCGCCCTGGTGGGAGAGCTTCCGCGAGGCCCTGTACCAGGAGATCGGCGATCCGGAAAAGGACCGCGAGTTCCTGCACATGACCTCGCCCGTGTTCCACGGCGACAGGATCAGGGAGCCGCTGATGGTGCTGCAGGGCGCCAACGACCCCCGCGTGCTGAAGGCCGAGAGCGACGACATGGTCCAGGCGATCATGGACAACGGCGGCACGGTCGAGTACGTGGTCTTCGACGACGAGGGGCACGGCTTCCGCAAGTCGGCCAATCGCATCGAGGGCTGGAACCGCATCCTGGCCTTCCTCGACACCCACCTGAAGGGCCCGGTCGCGGCGGGGCCGGCCGCCCACTAGCGGACGCAAGACGACGCCCCCGGTTCAGGGCCGGGGGCGTCGTTCGGCGGCGCCGGGGCGGGGCACGCCCGCGTGGCCGCGCGGATGGGTCGGAACGCGGAGATGCGTCCCTAGTCGATGCGGCGCACCGTCAGGCGGGCCGCCGGGCGGTTCCAGCCGTAGGTCTCCACGTCGAGGTCGCCGTGACCCTGGATGCCGCGGTGCAGCCGGATGCGTCCGTGCTCGTCCTCGCCCATGCCCGGGCTGCCGCAGCAGGGTCCGGGGATGTCCATGGCCGATTCGGTGTTCACCTCGGACCCGGCGTCCCACACCGGCACGTACCAGCTCCGCTCGCCGCGGAGAGGCAGGCGCATGCCGTCCAGCCCGCCGAACCCGTCGTTGGTATTCACGAGCATGAAGATCGCCGAGAGCCGGGCCTGGCCCGGACGCGCCTCCAGCATGAGGGTCATCGAGCCGCCGGGCAGGATCACGTCGCCGCCCACGGCCACGTCGTTGACCCGCGACGAGGCGGTCAGCAGGTCGACGAGGGGGCCGTTCATGGCGTCCTCGGCCACGCCGGCCACCTCGCTGCTCGCCCGCCGCCAGGGACGGAAGACGTGCATGTCGCCGCTGTGGCTGGCGAGGATCGGCGGCGAGAAGGGCTGGCTCGCACCGGGGCCCGTGGCCGGGGTGAGGTTCTCGATCACCACTTCGTAGGTGGCCATGCGGTCGTGGTGGCGCGACTTCTCGAGGTCCAGGTCGGTCGCTTCCTCGGTGGCGGTCGCCGTGAGGGTCTCGTCGGTGGTGGCGGGCGCGGTGGGGGTGTCCTCGGAACAGCCGGTCAGGGCGAAGGCCGTCAGCAGGACGGCCGGCAGGAGCAGCAGGATCTTCTTCATCTATCCAACCTCCGGATACGGGTTGCGTGAGCCAGGGCGCCGGGCGGCGCCACCCCTGACTATGAAGCGCGGCCCCGAACGTGACCGCGCTTCCGCATCATTTCCCGTCGTGGCTCCGGAGGGTCTCAGGCGCGGCACGCCTCCCCCGCCGCGGCCGCGGCCGCGTCGATCTCCGCCAGGTTCCAGAGGGCGTCCTCGTTGGCCGGGTCGCGCGCCAGAACCCCCGCGAGGATCCGGCGCGCACCGGAATCGTCGCCCGACTGCCACAGGGCACAGGCCAGGTCGTTGGCGGCGCGGTCGCTGTCCGGCCGCCGCTCGTGGACGAGGGCGAACAGGCGCTGCGCCTCGGCGGCGCCGCCGGCCTGGAACTCCAGCTCGCCCTCGGTGAGCCACTTGTCGGCCAGCCAGTCGGGCAGGGGCGCCGGGGCGCAGTGCGGACCCGGCGGCAGGGGTTCGCTGTGCAGGCCCGGGACGAAGCCGCGCAGAATGAGCCTTTCGAGCTGGAAATCGCCGGTCTCGCGGGCGTTGGCGGCCAGGCCCCACTTGCGGCGGAAGATCTCGAACTTCTCGTCGAGCTGGTGGCCGTAGTCCAGGCCGTTGGCCGTGAACGAGCGGCTGCCGAAGTGGTGGATGAAGCAGTTGCGCACCACGACGGAACGGTAGCCGGCCAGGAAGGCGCGCAGGCAGTAGTCGGTGTCCTCGTAGTTGCCCATGCCGAAGCGTTCGTCCAGACCACCGGTGCGCAGCAGCAGGTCGCGCCGGATGGCCAGGCAGAAGCCGACGATCCACAGGGCGAGGTCGGGCGCGGCCGGCGCCTCCGCGGCGACGCGGGCGGCGAAGGCGTCGAGACCGGCCAGGGTCGTCTGGTCGTAGGGCACGTGCGGCAGCTTCTGGGAGCCGGTGATGCTGTTGGTCACCGGTCCGGCCAGGCCCACGCGGGGATCGGAATGCAGGGGCGCGAGCAGGCGCTCGAGCCAGCCGTCCGTCACGACGGTGTCGCTGTTCAGGAGCACCAGCTCGTCGCCGGTGGCCGCGGCCAGGCCCACGTTGTTGCCGCCGGCGAAACCGAGGTTGCGCCCGTTGCGGATGACGCGCACGTGCGGGTGGTCGCGCTCGAGGGCGGCGAGCAGATCGAGGGTCGGCCCGTCGGAGCCGTTGTCCACGAAGATGAGCTCGTGGCGGGGGTCGGTGTGACGCAGCAGCGACTCGGCGCACAGGCGCACGCAGTCGGGCGCGTTCCAGGTCAGGACGATGACTGAGGCGTGGCCCGCCGACTCGTCCCGCGCGTCGGCGTACACCGGCAGCACGTAGGGCCGGATCATGTTGTCGGGCGTGACCTCGAAGACCTCGGCCCCGTCGTGGGTGAAATCGACCTTCAGGCGGCCGTCGGCCCACGCCTCGTTGAAGCGGACGATGTTCGGCTCGAGTTGCGAAAAGCGTTCGGGACCGCTCTGGGACTCGTAGTGGTAGACCACGCTGTCGGACATGTAGACCACGCGCCAACCGAGTTCGCCGGCCTTCAGGCAGAGGTCGACGTCCTCGTTGCCGTTCCAGTACCCCTCGTCGAAGCCGCCCACGGCGGTGAAGACCTCGGGCCGGATCAGCAGGCAGGCCCCCGTGACGCACTGCATGAG
Source organism: bacterium (assembly GCA_020440705.1). Taxonomy (NCBI): domain Bacteria; species bacterium. The sequence continues at coordinate 22,628 of JAGRNP010000009.1, forward strand.
CTGGTTCTTGCGGGCGCCGGGGAAGTCGAGCGCCGCCTTGTAGCACAGGTGGGTACCGCCCATGGTGGGGCCGCGGGCGGCCTGGGTGTGGATCATGGCGACGCCCGCATGCTGCACCGTATGGTCGGCGAAGATGAGCAGGGAGCCGACGATGCCCACGTCGGGATCCTGGTCGAGGCAGGTGACGAGGGGTTCGAGCCACCCCGGCAGGACTTCCATGTCGTTGTTGAGGAACAGGATGTAGCGGCCGCGCGCCGCCGCCGCACCCAGGTTGCACCCCTGGGAGAAGCCGAGGTTCTCGGGGTTGTCGATCCGGCGCAGGCGGCCGGCCGCCTCCTGCCCGGCGAGCCAGGGGCCCGTGCCGTCGCTGGAGCCGTTGTCGACCACGATGATCTCGAAACTGGGGCCGACCGGGACGTCGTGCAGCGAGGCGATGCACACCTTCGTCAGGTCGAGCTTGTTGAACACGGGCATGACGATGGACACGTCGGGGGCGCCGGGAAGGGTCGCCGGGTCGTGCGGGGCCATGAATTCCGTCCTTGCTGGTCGACAATCTGCCACGAATCCGGCGTTCGGCGCCGTTCGGGGCCGTTTCTAAAGGGATCTGCAGAAGGGGAAGCAGAATCCGGGCCGGTTTCTTGACACGACCGGCAGCGGCGGTTATTCTCCCGCTCGTCCTTTAACCGTGGCCCGTGAGCCCGCAAGGAATGCGACGTGAACGCCGTCCCTGATCCGAAAATCGTGCTGCTTGCCGGACTCGGCTGATCCCGGCGCCTTTGGCGTTCGGGAATTTTTTTTGCCTGATTCGCAGCCCGCACGACGAGACCGCCCCGAACTGGACCCTTTTAACTGACGTCCGCGAGCGTCAGAAGGAGGCCCGCGATGATGACCGCCGCCGAGTTCCGGCCCGAGTCCGCCCTCCACACCGCCGTCTTCCAGGCCCCCGGCCGGCCGCGCCCCCTGGCCCGGCGTCTGGCCATCCACAACCGGGTGATCCGGCGGGTGCGCGATTTCCTGCTGGCCGAGCAGTTCCACGAGGTGCCCGTCACGGCCCTGGCCGACCATCCGGCGCGGGTGCAGCTCGAGGGCATGATCGCCCACGGCTTCGCGCGGGTGTGGAGCGAGAGCGAGATCCTGCCCCAGGGCGGCAAGCTCGAGCCGAAGCACCTGCGCGGCTTCAAGCTGATCGAGGTGTCGCAGGCCGGGCTCTCCCTCGCCGAACTGTGCGACTTCGCCGAGCGCCTGCTCAAGACCGTGGCCGGCGACATGACGGCCGACCTGCTCGGCGGCGTCCACGTGACGCGCCTGGACCGCATGATCCACGCCCGGCACGAGCGCCTGACCTACGACGAGGCCCTCGCGATCCTGGCCGGCAAGGGTTGGCACCTGGAGTTCGGCGAAGCCCTGCCCGACCAGGCCAAGGCGACGCTGACCCGGCACTGCGGCAACCTGCCCTTCGTGCTCACCCACCTGCCCACGGCCCTGAAGGTCGCAGGCGTGGCGGTCGATCCGGCGCGTCCGGAGATCAGCGCGTCTTTCCACACGATCCTGCCCTACGCCGGCCTGACCATCGACGGCTCGGTGCGCGACGCCGTGAACGCGCCCGCCGGGTTCAGCCTCGACCTCGGTCGCCTGCTCCAGTACCTGATGGGCCTGGACAACATCATCGACACCCTGATCGACCCCATGGACAAGGTCGTCGGGGTGATGCGTCGGGCGCCGCAGGGCACCGGCCTGGACCGCAACCAGGGAGCCGGTTGATGGAAGCCTGGATCGCCCTCGAAACGGGCCGCGTCTTCCGCGGCCGGATGCTCGGAGCGCCCGACGCCGCCGGTGGCGAGGTGGTCTTCCACACCGGGATGACCGGCTACCAGGAGATCCTCACCGATCCCAGCTACGCCGGCCAGGTGGTGTGCTTCACCGCCGCCCACATCGGCAACTACGGCATTCACGGCGACGACCACGAGTCACGCCGGATCCATCCGGCCGCCGTGGTGATCCGCGACTTCTGCCGCCGCACCTTCCACCGCCGGCGCGAGACGAGCCTCGACCAGGTGCTGCGGCAGGCGGGTGTGCCGGCCATCGCCGGAGTCGACACCCGCGCCCTGACCATCGCCCTGCGCGACGAGGGCACCTGCCGCGGCTGGGTCGGCGTCGGTGACCCCGACGAGCTCGTGGCGAAGGCCCGGGCGCTCCCTCCCATCGCCGAGGTCGACTGGGTGCGGCGGGTGACGACCGAGCGCCCCTACACCTTCCCCGTCACCCCCGCCGTGGCCGATCCGTGCGAGGTGGCGGTGCTCGACTGCGGCGTCAAGAAGAGCATCCTGGGCCGGCTCGTGGCCGAGGGCTGCCGCGTGCGCGTCTTCCCCGCCGACACGCCCGCCGCGGCGCTGCTCGCCGGCCCGACCGAGGGCGTCTTCCTGAGCAACGGACCCGGCGATCCGGCCTCGCAGGAGGGGCTGGTGGCAAAGGTGCGGGAGCTGCTCGACGCGGACGTGCCGGTGTTCGGCATCTGCCTCGGGCACCAGCTGCTGGCGCGGGCCCTCGGGGCCGAGACGACGCGGCTGCCGTTCGGCCACCACGGGGCCAACCATCCGGTGCAGAACCTCGCCACGGGCCGGGTCGAGATCACGAGCCAGAACCACAACTACGCGGTGCCGCGGGAGAGCCTCGATCCCGCCATGGCGCGCGCCACCCACGTGAGCCTGAACGACGGCTCGGTGGAGGGCCTGGAGGCGGTGGCATCGTGCGCCTACTCGGTGCAGTACCACCCCGAGGCCGCGCCCGGACCGAGCGATAGCCTCTACCTCTTCGAACGCTTCCGCGACGAGATGCTGGCCCGCCGGTCCGATCGGGACGAGGGCCGGGACGACAACCTGGAGATGAAGCGCCATGCCGCGGCGGACTGACCTCGAGACCATCATGATCCTGGGCTCCGGCCCCATCGTCATCGGCCAGGCCAGCGAGTTCGACTACTCGGGCACCCAGGCCGTGAAGGCGCTCAAGCGCGAGGGCTACCGGGTGGTGCTGGTGAACAGCAATCCGGCGACGATCATGACCGACCCCGGTCTGGCCGACGCCACCTACATCGAGCCGCTCACGGTGGACATGGTCGAGAAGATCATCGTCGCCGAGCGGCCCGACGCGATCCTGCCCACGGTGGGCGGCCAGACGGGCCTGAACCTGGCGGTGGAGCTGGCCGAGCAGGGCGTGCTCGAACGCCACGGGGTCGAGCTGATCGGGGCCACGCCGCAGTGCGTGCGCCTGGCCGAGGACCGCGAGGAGTTCAAGGCGACCATGACGGCCATCGGGCTCGAGACGCCGCGCAGCCTGCTCGTGACGAGCCTGGACATGGTCGACGCGGCCATGGCCGAGATCTCCTTCCCCATGATCCTGCGCGCGAGCTTCACCCTCGGCGGCGCCGGCAGCGGCGTCGCGCGCGACCGGGAGCAGTTCGTCGAGATGCTGCGCGAGGGCCTGAATGCCTCGCCGGTGGGCAGCGTGCTGGTCGAGGAGTCGGTGCTGGGCTGGAAGGAGTACGAGCTCGAGGTCATCCGCGACACGGCGGGCAACGGCATCATCGTCTGCAGCATCGAGAACTTCGACGCCATGGGCGTCCACACCGGCGACAGCGTCACCGTGGCGCCGGCCCAGACCCTCACCGACCGCGAGTACCAGCGCCTGCGCGACGACGCCCTGAAGGTGCTCGACGCGGTGGGCGTCGTGACGGGCGGCTCGAACGTGCAGTTCGCCGTCGATCCCGAGACCGGCCGCGTCATCGTCATCGAGATGAACCCGCGGGTGAGCCGCAGCAGCGCCCTCGCCAGCAAGGCCACCGGCTACCCCATCGCCAAGATCGCGGCCCTGCTCGCCGTGGGCTACACCCTGCCCGAGCTGCCCAACGAGATCACCGGCACCAGCAGCGCCTGCTTCGAGCCGAGCATCGACTACACGGTGGTGAAGGTGCCGCGCTGGGCTTTCGAGAAGTTCCCCGGCACGCCCGACCTGCTCGGCACCACCATGCAGTCGGTGGGCGAGGTCATGGCCATCGGGCGCACCTTCCGCGAGGCCTTCCAGAAGTCGCTGCGCTCGCTGGAGCTGGGGCTAGACGGCTGGGAGAGCCGGGCCAGCGGGCGCAGCCGCGAGGAACTGGCGGCCGCCCTCGCCGAGCCCCGCCAGGGCCGGCTGGCCGACCTGCACGAGGCCATGCGGCGCGGCTTCGACGCGGAGCAGCTGCACCGCCTGACCGGCATCGACCCCTGGTTCCTGGACAACCTCGAGCATCTCATGGAGATCGAGGGGCGCCTGCGCTCGTTCACCCTCGACGAGCTGCCGCCCGAGCTGATGTGGGAAGCCAAGCGCGAGGGCTTCAGCGACCGGCGCCTCGCCCGCCTGCTGCAATGGGGAATCGGCCAGGCCGAAGGCCCGACGCCCGACGTCACGGTGCGCACGCGCGCCTCCCTGGTCCTGGCCGCGCGCCAGGCCCTGGGCATGACGCCCGTCTTCCGGCGCGTCGACACCTGCGCCGCCGAGTTCGCCAGCGAGACGCCGTACCTGTACAGCACCTGGGAGGAGGGCCCCTGTGAGGCGCGCCCCACCGACCGCCGCAAGGTGATCGTGCTCGGCGGCGGTCCGAACCGCATCGGCCAGGGCATCGAGTTCGACACCTGCTGCTGCCACGCCGTGCAGACCCTGCGCGCCGAGGGCATCGAGGCCATCCTCGTCAACTGCAACCCGGAGACCGTCAGCACCGACTACGACCTGTCGGACCGCCTCTACTTCGAGCCGTTGCGTTTCGAGGAGGTCATGCACATCGTCGACGTCGAGCGGCCCGACGGCGTGATCGTCACCCTCGGCGGCCAGACACCGCTGAACCTGGCCGGTTCGCTGCACGAGGCGGGCGTGCCCATCCTCGGCACCGGCGTCGCGGCCATCGACCGCGCCGAGGACCGCGACCGCTGCGGACAACTCCTCACGAAGCTCGGCATCCGCTTCCCCCGCGCCGGCAGCGCCCACTCGATCGACGAGGCCGAAGCCGTCGCCGACGCCATCGGCTATCCCGTCATGGTGCGCCCGAGCTATGTTCTGGGTGGACGCGCCATGAGAGTCGTGTACGATGGGTCGGGTCTGCGGCGCTACTTCGAGGAAGCTGTGAAGGTCAGCGGCAAGCACCCGGTCCTGATCGACCAGTTCCTCGAAGACGCCGTGGAATTCGACGTCGACGCCGTGTGCGACGGTGAGCAGGTGCTCATCGGCGGCATCATGCAGCACATCGAGGAAGCCGGCATCCACAGCGGCGACAGCTTCGCCGTCCTGCCCCCCTGGAAGACCACCGCCCCCGAACTCGGGATCATGCGCGACCACACGCGGCGCATCGCCCGCGAGCTCGGCGTGTGCGGCCTGGTGAACATCCAGTTCGCCAGCTACGAGGGCGAGATCTACGTGCTGGAGATCAACCCCCGCGCCTCGCGCACCGTCCCCTTCCTCGAGAAGGCCACGGGCGTGGCGCTGGCCGACATCGCCACCCGCTGCATGCTCGGCATGTCGCTGGCCGCGCAGGGCGTGGCCGAGGGCGGCCCGGGCGATCGCTTCTTCGTGAAGGGTCCGGTGTTCCCCTTCCGGCGTTTCCCGCGCACCGACCACCTGCTCGGCCCCGAGATGAAGAGCACGGGCGAGGTGATGGGCATCGGCCGCGACTTCGGCGAGGCCTTCGCGCGCGCCTCGCTGGCCGCGGGCCAGGGCCTGCCGGGCGCGGGCGCCGTCTTCCTCAGCGTGAACGACCGGGACAAGGACGAACTGCTGCCCATCGCCCGCGAGCTGGGCTCGCTGGGCTTCGACCTGGTGGCCACGTCCGGCACGGCGCGCTTCCTGGCCTCGTGCGGCCTGACCTGCGCCACGGTGGCCAAGGTCGGCCAGGGCTCGCCCCACATCGGGCAGCTCATCCGCGACGGCCGGGTGCAGATGGTCATCAACACGCCCCTCGGCGAGAAGAGCCGCTACGACGAGAGCGCCATCCGGCGCGAGGCCCGGGCCCTCGACATCCCCTGCATCACGACCCTGTCGGGCGGCCGGGCGGCGGTGGACGGGATCCGCGCCCTGCGCCGCGGCCTGGACGAGGTCGTGTCGCTGCAGGGGTTGTCGCAGCGGGCGCTGCGGGCCCGCAACTGAGACGCGACCGCAGGCGCTCCCTGCTTCGCGCCGGCCGCCCTAGGCCGACCCCTGCCGCTCCTGCAGCCGCCGGTACGTGAAGTATCCGATCGTCGGCTCCACCAGCTTCTCGAACTGCCAGAACGGCATCGTGATCACCTCGGTGTGCGAGCCCGCGTTGAAGGCGATCAGGTCGGTGCGGATCAGGCTGCCCGCCACGAAGACGCGCATGCCGTAGAGGTTGCCGAAGGGCGGCATGGCGCCCAGTTCGCAGTCGGGGAACACCGGATCGAAGTCCTGCTCGGTGGCCAGGCAGATGGTGTCGGCGCGGGCCGTCTCGCGGAGCAGGTGGAAGTCGATGCGGCTGTCGGCCGGCAGCACGGCCATGGCCATCTCGCCGTCGATCTTCACCATCACCGTCTTGGCGAAGAGGCGGCCCGGCACGCCGGACTTGAAGGCCACGTCCTGGGCGGCGAAGGCGTTGGGGTGCTCCTTCACCGTGAAGTCGACGCCGCGGTCGGTCAGGTACGCGAAGAGCTTGGCACAGGCCATCGGATTCCTCCCGGTCGGAGGGAAGCCGCGGACCGCGTCTGGCAGCAGTCGGGCGAGAGGTGCGCCCGCGCGGCCGCGGACGGGGCGGGAAGCCCGTGTGGTCCCGCCATCGTCTTCATGATACACCGCTTTCAACGCGAGGGCTACGGCGCGGACCAGATCCCCTGCGCCGCGAGCTGCTTGTCCGCGGCGGCCGCCCAGCCCCGGTTCGCGGCCGGGCTGGCCGGACTCGGATGCAGCACCCAGCCGATGCCGTCCGGCCGGTGGGAGAGGTCGACGTCCGGCACGTCGGGGCCGAACAGCCCGGTGAGTTTCGCGCGGGCGAAGCCCCCCACCCCGACGACCCACTCCGGCCGATACAGCCCGACGAGATCGCGCACCCAGGCGTCGCAGGCGGCGAAGAGCGGCTCGCTTTCGGCCACGGGCAGCTTGTCGGGCGTGCGGTTGCGGCCCGTGTCCTCCATGAAGACGAGCGGGCAGTAGTTGATGACGAAATGGTCGGCGAAGAAGGCTTCCGGCGAGCCGAAGCGAGCGGCGAGATGGCCCCAGAGGCGGCGGCCGCTCACTTCCGAGCGCGTGCAGGCCAGTCCGGCGACGGGGCGCCTGGGGTGCTCGGGATCGGGCCGGCCGACGGCGCCGCGCAGACCCAGCCAGTCCCGCACCGCCGCGACCTCGCCGAAGGGCACGCCGGTCTGGACCATGCCCCACGGGCCCGGGTTCATGCCCATCAGCAGCACCCGCCGGCGCGTCGCGCCCCAGGTGCGCACCCACTGCGTGTGCAGGTCCCAGGCGTAGTCGAGCGGGTTGTACACCCAGGCGGTGGGCGCGTCGAAGCGGAGGACGGCGACGGCGTCGCGCAGGCGGGCCGTGGCGGCGAGGACGTCGCGGGCGAGAGCGGTTTCGCGGGCGGACACGGGAGCACTCCTCTGCGGGCTTGCGGGATCGGGGGGCGGTCCGGTGAGCAGTAAACCCGATGGGGCGGCGGGACGCAAGGACGGGCGGCCGGGAGGTCGACTCCGGGGATCCCGATCCGGGTCGGCCGTGCTATCATGCCCCGGCCGCGACGACCCACCCCTTCCCGGAGATGGACCATGCCCCGCACCCGCTTCGCCACCGGCCTGCTGCTCACGACCCTCCTCGGCGCCTGCGCGCCGGCCGGCGACGGTGGCGGCGGCCCCGCCGACGGATACGCCGACCTCGTGCTCACCGGCGGCCACGTGCGGTCGGCCGACGGCACCGCGGCCACGGCGCTGGCGGTGCGCGGCCGGCGCATCCTGGCGGTCGGCAACGACGACGCCATCGGCGCGCTGGCCGGACCGGACACCCGGCGCATCGACCTGCGGGGCGGGTGGCTCGGCCCGGGCTTCAACGACAGCCACGCCCATCTCTACGGCCTGGGCACGTCCCTCTCCCAGGTGCGCCTGATGGGCACCGGCTCGGTGGCCGAAATCCTCGAACTCGTGGCCGCCGCCCACGCCGAGTTGCCGCCGGGCGCCTGGCTCGAGGGACGCGGCTGGGACCAGAACGACTGGGCCGATCCCGCCTGGCCCACGGCCGCCGAACTGGACGTCGTGACCGGGGACCGTCCCGCCCTGCTGCGCCGCGTCGACGGCCACGCCGCCTGGGCCAACAGCGCCGCGCTGGCCGCCGCCGGCCTCACGGCGGCCACGCCCGACCCGGAAGGCGGCGAGATCCTGCGCGACGGCGACGGCACCCCCACGGGGCTGCTCATCGACAACGCCGTCGACCTCGTCCGCGAGGTCATCCCCGACCCGCCGGCCGACGAGGTCGAGCGCCGCGTGCGCCTGGCCGTGGCCCACTGCGTCGCGCGCGGTGTCACGGGCGTGCACGACGCCGGCGCGTCCTGGGAGCGGGTGCAGCTGTACCGGCGCCTGGCCGAGGCGGGCGAACTGGGTCTGCGCGTCTACGCCCTGTACGACGACGACGAGGAGACGCTCGGGCCGGCCTTCGCCCACGGTCCCCTCTTCTCGTCCGACAGCCTGCTCACCGCCCGGGCGGTGAAGCTGTACAGCGACGGCGCCCTCGGCAGCCGCGGCGCCCTGCTCCTCGACGACTACCGCGACCAGCCGGGCCACCGCGGCCTGCCCGTGACTCCGCCCGACCACATGCGCGACGTCATGCGCCGCGCGGCCGCCGCGGGGCTGCAGGTGGGCACCCACGCCATCGGCGACGGGGCCAACCGGCTCGTCCTCGACCTCTACGAGGAGGTCCTCGGCGCTTCGGGTCTGCGCCCCGTGCGCTGGCGCGTCGAGCACGCCCAGATCGTGCACCCGGACGACCTGCCCCGCTTCGCCGCCCTCGGCGTGATCCCGGCCATGCAGCCCACCCACTGCACCAGCGACATGGACTGGGCCGCGGACCGCCTGGGCGAGGATCGCCTCGCCGGTGCCTACGCCTGGCGCACCCTGGTCGCGTCGGGCGCCCACGTGTGCTTCGGCACCGACTTCCCGGTCGAGCGGGTCGAGCCTCTCGAGGGACTGTACGCCGCGCGCACCCGCATGCATCCCGACGGCACGCCCATCGGCGGCTGGCGCCCGGAAGAGACCCTCACCGGCGCGCAGGCTCTCGACCTCTACACCGCCGGGTCGGCCTATGCGGCGTTCCGCGAGGACGACCTGGGCCGCCTCGCGCCCGGCTTCCTGGCCGATCTGGTGGCCCTGGACGGCGATCCGGTCGCCTGCGAGCCGGCCGCGCTGCTGACCATGCGGGTGCTGCTGACGGTGGTCGACGGGCAGGTGGCCTGGGAGCCGTGAGCGCAACCCCGTGGCGGGTTCTGCGTATTGACCTACTTGTTTCATGGGGAATGGGATAGGATGGGACGCGACCGGACCCCCGGTCATCAACCGCCCGGCCCTGCGGCCGGGGCATCTCAGGAGAAGACCATGCGCAAGATCGACCGCAACGGCAGGGTGGCCCCGCTGGGCGTCCTGCTGACCCTGGCCCTCGGCCTCGCGGGCGGCGCCCTCGCCGAGCAGCCCGCCACCTTCCAGGCGGCCCTCGAGCTGGCCGCCGCCCAGGACAAGCTCGTCGTCATCGACTTCTACACCGATTGGTGACCGGGCTGCAAGGTGTTCGCCCGTGCGGTGAACGAGAACGAGACCATCAAGAGCGCCCTGAACGACGTCATCCTCTTCAAGAACGACTGCGAGAAGGGCGAAGGCATCGAGATCGCCCAGAAGTACGGCGTCCGCGGCTACCCCACCTTCATCTCCGTCAACAGCAAGGGTGAGATCACCGACCGCTGGATCGGCTACGAGGGACCGGAAGCCTGGTCCGCCGTGGCCCTCGCCGCCGCCGCCGATCCGCGGCTGCTGACCGCCAAGAAGGCGGCCTACGCGGCCGAGCCCACCGCCGCCCTGGCCCGGAGTCTCGCCAACGACGCCTCGACCGGCTACGACTTCGCCGGCGCGGTCGTCTTCCTGAAGAAGGCGCGCGAGCTCGACCCGGCCAACGCCGACGCCACGAGCCGGCAGATCCTCACCTACATGGCCTACGGCGCCCAGGGCGGGGCCTTCACCTTCGACGACATCGAGGCCGAGGCCAAGCCGGCGCTCGCATCGGGCATGCTGGAGCCGGGCGACCACGTCGAACTGGCCCTGATGCTGCACTCGGTCGCGTCGCGTTCGGGTGACGCCTCGCGGGCCGCCCCCTACATCGCGGGAGCCATGAAGGCCAGCGAGGGCAGCGACGACGAGACGGTGCAGAAGTACCGCAAGGAGCTGGCCGTGTCCAACGCGCTGGTGGTGGAGAAGGACGCCGGCAAGGCCGTCGAGCTGAAGCGCGCCACCATGCCGGACGACTGGCGGGAGAGCCCCCGGCGCCTGAACCAGTTCGCCTGGTGGTGCTTCGAGAACGAGGTCAACCTGGACGAAGCCCTGGAGCTCGCGCTGAAGGGTGCCGAGCTCGCCGGCGACGACGCCGAACGGGCCAACATCCTCGACACGGCCGCCGAGCTCTGCAACCGGCTGGGCAACTGCGACGAGGCCATCGCCCACATGCAGCGGGCGGTGGAGCTGGATCCGGACAAGCAGTACTTCAAGGACCAGCTCGCGCGGTTCCAGAAGGCGGCCGAGGAGAAGGCCAAGGGCTGATCCCGCCGCATCCGTGCGCACGAAGGGCCCGGCCGACGCCGGGCCCTTTCCTTTTCCCCCGAAGATCTCAGTTGTAGCGGAAGCCCCCGTCGCCGCCGACGAGCACCAGGGCGCGCTCGTACAGGGTGCCGAAATCGACGCGGGTGATCTCGTCGAGGCCGAACTCCTCGGGCTCGTCCTCCCACTCCGCCTCCGTGTTGATGAGCTTCACCGTCAGCAGATGGCGGTTCACCGCCGCGACCCGGCCGATCCAGCACGAGTCGGGCTCCGAGCCCTCGGCGCTGATCGTCAGGATGGGATAGAGCGAACCCGCCGTGCGCAGCAGGGTCTCGAGGGAGGTCAGGTCGACGTCGAGCCCCGTGGGGCGCTCGACGCCCAGGGCCCGCAGCGCCTTGAGGGTGAAGTCGGCGCCCGGCGGCGGGGCCTCGACGTAGCTCAGGTCGGCGTAGGCCAGACAGGTGACGCCGTCGATGCGGACCGACTGGTCGACCACGTCGAGGGCGAACCAGTCCGGGCCGCAGCCGGCCACGAAGCCGACGATGAGGCCATCGGCCAGGTCGACCCGCTCGACCCCGACGAGGGTGCCCGCGAGGTGGGCCTTCTTGAGGGTGCGTTTGAATTCGGCGATCTGGGCGTCCAAGGCGACCTCCGTCGGCGCAGCAGGGCGAACGGCGGCCGTCAGGGGGCCGCCGCGAGTTCACGGATCACGCGGACGAGGTCGTCGAAGTCGAAGGGCTTGTTCACGACCTGCCATCCGCCCGGGGGCATCTCGTTGCCGATGACCCGGTCCCGATCATAACCCGTCAGGAGGACGAAGGGGAGTCCGGGTTCGAGGCGGCGCGCCTCCTGCAGGAGCTCGACCCCGCCCATGCGGGGCATCACCACGTCGGTCACGACGAGGTCGACCCTCAGGCCCGAGCCGCCCAGGACCTCCAGGGCGTGGCGGCCGTCGTCGGCCTCGAGGACCCGGAATCCGCGGGCGATGAGCACGTCGCGCGTCACCTCGCGCACGTCGCGGTTGTCGTCGACCACCAGCACCGTCAGGCCGTCGCCGGACTCCGCCGGGCCGCTCCGACGCACTGCCGGGGCCTTGCCGCAGCGCACGCGCGGCAGGTAGACGCTGACCGTGGTGCCCGCGCCCTCGGCGCTGTCCACGTCGATGACGCCCCCGTGCGACGTGACGGCCCCGTACACGGTGGCCAGGCCCATGCCCGTGCCCTTGCCCACCTCCTTGGTGGTGAAGAAGGGCTCGAAGACCTTCCCCTGCACCTCGGCCGACATGCCGCTGCCGTTGTCCGCGACGCTCAGGCGCACGAACGCGTCGGTCCCCACGTCCGGATGGCGCTCGCGGAATCCGGCGTCGGCGTCGTAGGCCTCGAGCCGGCACTCGATGCGGGGCTGCGCCGCCCCGCCCACCGCGTCGACCGCGTTCTGCACCAGGTTCAGGAGCACCTGCTGCAGCTGCGTCATGTCCGCCGCCACGCACAGCTCGTGCCCCGGCGAGGCCAGGTGCCGCTCGATGTTGCCCGGAATGAGCGTCTCGGCAAGCCGGAAGGCCTCGCCCAGGAAGCGATCGATGTCGAGATCGCGCATGTCCAGGTCGCCCTTGCGCGCGAACGTGAGCAGCTGCCGGACCGTCTCGGAGGCCCGGTCGCCGAGCGTGGCGATGTGCCCGAGCAGCTCGCGGACCCGGGTCGGGTCGTGGGCCTCCTCCTGCGCGAGGAAGACGTTGCCCGCGATCGCGGCCAGCACGTTGTTGAAGTCGTGGGCGATGCCGCCGACCAGCGTGCCCACGGCCTCCATCTTCTGCGAATGCCGCAGCTGCTTCTCCAGCTCGATCCGGTCGGTCTGGTCCTGGACGACGCCCAGCACGTGGCGTTCGCCGCCCGCCCCGGACACCGCCGACGACGAGATGCTCACGTGCCGCAGAGAGCCGTCGCGGGCGACGATGCGCGACGCGCGCCCGCGGATGACCGCGCCGTCGACGACCTCGTTCATGACCCGATGGGCCGCTTCGCGCGCCTCGTCGTCCGGATAGAGGGCCTCCAGCCAGCCGAGCCGGTTGATCTCCTCCATGGTGTAGCCCGTGATCTCGATCATGCGGCGGTTCCAGGACAGGAACTCGGCGAACCGGTCGCCGCCGGCCCGCCGCCATACGACGACACCCTCGGACGCCCGCTCGAGGAGCTCCTCGCGCACCTCGATCTCACGCCGCGCGGCCGCCTCGGCCTTGTCCAGCTCGGTGATGTCCCGCATGAGCGCCACCACCGCCGGCTGCCCGGCGGAGTTCTCGACGAGGGAGGTCGAGATGAGCAGGGTCCGCGGCTCGCCGGCGCGGTTGGTGACGACCCAGCGCTCGTCGACGAGGTTGTCGCCGGTGCGCATGCGCCCCATGCGGGCCGCGGCCCGCTCCTGCAGGGCCGGATCCGGATACATGGTCTGGTACCAGCCGGAGCGGTTGATCTGCTCCATGGTGTAGCCGGTGATCTCGGTCATGCGGTCGTTCCACAGGGAGAAGCGCACGAAGGGGAACTCGGCGCAGTCCTCGCACACGGAGATGCCCTCCGAGGCGCTCACGAAGAGCTGCTGCAGGAACTGGGTGCTGCGCCGGTCGCGCTCCTGGGCCTGCTTGAGGGCCGAGATGTCGACGTGGGTGCCGACGAGGCGGGTCGCGCCCGCACCGGGGCGGCGCGCGACCTTGAGGGCCCGCGACAGGACGAGGACCTCGTGGCCGTCCCGGTGCCGCATGCGCATCTCGACCTCGAACGAATCGCGGCGGTCGGCGAGGTAGTCCCGCACCCGGGCCAGGACCATGTCGCGGTCGTCCGCGTGCACGAGGCGCGACCAGGTGTCGAGCGTGGCCGGCAGTTCGCCCGGTGCGTAGCCCAGCATCTCCTGCCAACGCGGCGAGTAGTAGACCTCGTCGGTCTCGAGATTCCAGTCCCACAGGCCGTCGTTGGCCCCGGCCATGGCCAGCTTGAACCGCTCCTCGCTGTCCTCGAGGGCCCGGGCCGACTCGAACGACGCGGTGATGTCGTCGTAGGTGCCGAGTATGCCGATCGTCCGGCCGGACGCGTCGCGCAGGGGGACCTTGGAGGTGCGCAGCCAGATCGTCTGGCCGTCGGGGGTGGTCTGGGGCTCGACGAAGCCGATGCGTTCGCGGCCCGACTCCATCACGGCGCGGTCGTCGGCGCGGTAGCGTTCGGCGTGGTCGCGCCAGCTGAGGTCGAAGTCGATGCGGCCGATCAGTCCGGCCGGCGACTCGAGGCCGGCGTCCCGGGCGAAGAGGGAGTTCGCGCCGAGATAGCGGCTCTCCCGGTCCTTCCAGAAGATCCGGATGGGGGCCGACTCGATGATCGTGTGCAGCAGATGGCTGGTTTCGAAGGGAGACGGATGATCGTGCATGGTCCTCCATCCGGTTCGCCGGTGGCGACGACCGAAAGCACCCCCGGGACGTGGGAGGACTCTAAGGCATGGGACGGCCGGCGTCCAGTTCCCGCCGGATCAGTTGATGTAGCCCAGCGAACGCAGCTGCCGGCGGATCTCCTCGTCGACGCCGGGATCGCGCTCGCCGTCCGGACCGTCGGCGGGGCGGAGGCCCTGGTACGAGGGCACGCGCTGCTCCTCGAGCCGGGCCACGCGGCGGCGGCCCGCGTCCGTGAGGCTCTCGGCCAGGATGCGGCCGGGCATGTCCGCGGCCGGCGGCAGCCCCAGCAGGGCGAGCATGGTCGGGCACACGTCGAGCAGGTCGAGATGGCCGAATCCGGACCCGGCCTCGTACAGGGGACTGCGCACGAGGAACACCCCCCACTCGCTGTGCTCCTCGGTGCCCTTCAGGCCGTTCCGACGCGGACCGTAGAAGCCGTGGTCCGACACGACCACCGCCTGGCGCGTGGGCGGGAACCAGCCGAGCACCTCGCCCATCACCTCGTCGGCCCATTCATAGTAGCGTTCGACGACGCCGCCGAAGGCCGCGATCTCCTCCGGCTCCGGCGCCCGCCGCAGGTTGTCCGGCTTGAGGAACTCGTAGAAGTGGTGGCTGATCATGTCGGGGCCGCGGAGGTAGAAGAAGAACAGGTCGTAGTCGCCGTCGCGGGCCAGCATGCGGCTCACCGCGAGGTAGCCCAGATCGGCGGCCAGGATGTCGCGCAGCTTGCGGATGTCCTCGGGGTACTTCGCTTCGAGCGCGGCGACGTCGCCCTCGACGAAGCGGCCGAGCTGCGCCGCCGTCAGCGCATCGGGATCGACCCGCAGCGCGCCGACCACCGCCGACAGGGAATCGGGGGAGGCGAGGTTGGCCAGGGGCTTGTCGCGCCCGTGCCCGTAGGGCAGGTAGTCGCTCACCATGACGCCGTCGATGGGCCGGGCGGGGTAGGTCGTCCACATGCCCGACACGGCCGTGGACAGGCCGGCGGCGGTGAGGATGTCCCAGATCGCCGGGGCGTACCAGGCGCTGCTGTTGACCGGTTTCTGGTCCGAGCCCCGCACGAAGTTGTCGATGCCGTGCACCTCGGGCCTGACGCCCGTGCAGATGCTCGCCCAGAGCAGCGGCGACTTCTCGAGGGGATAGAAGGTCTTCATGCGGCCCGAGGCCGACTCGGCCATGAAGCGCTGCAGGTGGGGCAGCCGTCCGGCCTCGACCATGGGCCGCCACAGGGCCCAGTCGGCCGAATCGACGCCAATGACCACGAGCTTGCGCGCCTCGGGATCCGGCGCGCTCTCGCCGCCGCAGCCCGACCACGCCCCCGCCATCGCGGCCAGCAGCACGGCGGCCGCGGCCTTCCTCCCCATCGTTCCCCACGCCGACATGGTCATCCTTCCGGTCTGGAGGGGCGGCTACAGCGAGACCCGCAGCAGGTCCTTCAGCGCCAGGCCGCCCACGAGCGAGAAGATCATGAACGCCACGAGCCACGGCAGGCCCACGCCCAGGTAGGCCACTTCGCGTGTGGGCAGGAGCAGCGTCGCGTCGGCCACCGGGCCGCCGGACGGCAGCACGGGTGCCCCGGGAAAGAGCAGGCCGTGCAGCCAGTCGCTCCGGCTCGACTCGCCCACCGGCCGCAGCCCCCCGCCCACCGGCAACGTGCGGCCCACGAGTTCGGCATCGCCGCGCCGCACCACCAGGGGCAGGTCGCCCTCCCGGTCGACCCGCAGCCGCCAGGCGAGTTCGCCCGCCCCGTGGTCGCGCACCGGGCCGGCCGTCACCGTGACCCCCTCCGGCACGTCGAGGCGCACGTCCGCCAGGTCGGCCGCCGCGCCGTCGGCCAGGGTGACCGTGAACACGGTCTCCTCGCCGGGTGCCAGCGGCCGGTGGCTGTAGCGCGCGTCGAGCTGGCCGAGGGTGAGCAGCATCGGGATCGTCAGGGCCACCAGGGCGGGCAGCGTCAGCGAGAGGTAGCGCAGGTTCGCCCGCGCCAGGTCGCCCTGGATGCGGGCCACGACGCGCAGGTGGTCCGGGTACAGACCCATCTCGTAGATGTGGCCGAACAGCCGGTCGCGGACGCGTTCGAGGGTGCGCTGGGGCGTGACCGCCTTGAAGAGCAGCAGCGCCCAGACGGCCGTCAGCACGGACACCACGGCCAGGGCCACGGCGGGACGTCCGGCCAGGGGGCCGATCACGAGATCGAACAGGCGGGTCATGGCTGTATTGAGGGCACCCATGTCGTCCTACGAGATGTAGCCGAGGCCCTGCATGCGTTTGCGGATCTCCTCTTCGGAGTCGCCGCCCTCCTCGAACTTGCCGATCTCCCGCTCGAGCACGTGCTGCACGAACTCCTCGGTGCTGCTGTAGCCGGCGATGCGCGCCGCGCGCTCCACCTTGGCCAGCAGGTCCTTGTCGATCTTGATCTTGTTTCCGCCGCCGAACATCGCGGCACCTCCTTCGCTGGTCCGGCCCGACGGCCGGACGCGTCCTAGCGCGGGCTGAACAGGTCGCCGCCCACCATTTCCGGGGGCACCGGCACCCCGAAGAGCTTCAGGATCGTGGGCGCCATGTCGACCAGCGCCGGCTCCGACCGCGCGATGGGCCGGTTCGCCAGCAGCACGCCGGGCACCTCGTCCGCGGCGATGCAGTGGTCGCCGCTCCACTTGAGCATGTTGTCCTCGAACACCGTGGGCATGATGCGGCCGAGGGCCGACTCGTTGCTGCCCCGCCAGCCGGCGTAGTAGCCCACGACCATGTCGGGACCGGCGTTGCGCAGGTCCCCATGATACACCTCGTCGGCCAGGTCGGCCCGCTTGACGGCGCGGCGGCCGTCCAGCGGATCGACCACCGCCTCGAGCTTCGCCTTGATCTCGGCGAGCAGCGCGCGGCGGGCCTCCTCGCCCTGCACCGAGCCCTGCTGCTCGCGCCCGGCCAGGTTCACGTACAGGCCGTTGATGCCGATGGCGTAGGCTTTCGTGCGCCACCAGTCGACCCCGTTCAGCATCTGCACGTCGCCCGGGGCGACGCCTTCCTGCAGCGCCAGGTAGCCGTTCTCGTAGAGCCAGGTGTTCAGGTGGAAGGCCCGGTTCCACGGCGCGAAGCCGTGGTCGGACATGATCATCACCGTGGCGTCGGGCCCGGCCTTGGCCATGGCCAGGCCCAGCGCCGCGTCGAGTTCCTCGTACACGTGGCGGATGCGCAGCGCATGGGCCGGGTCGGCGTCGGCGTGGGTGGGCGACGCCGCGTCCATGTTGCGCCACATCATGTGGCAGGTCTGGTCGGGCGAGTTGAAGTAGAAGAAGAGCAGGCCGCTGTCGAGGGCGGCGAAGCGGTCGAGTTCGGCCCCGAGCTGGGCCAGGCGCTCGTGAAGCACCAGACCGCTCTGCTGCACGTAGCCCTCGTCGTCGAAGAAGCCGTTCTCCAGGGCGCTCGTGTCGTCGGGCAGGCCCTGCGTGTAGAAGAGGCCCGTGTCGTCGGCGATCTCGCGGCTGTAGCTCTCCGGGGTCGAGATGGGCATGGCCGGCTCGACCGGATCGATCTGCACCGGCGTCACGTAGAGGCGCAGGTGCGGCGCGGCCTCGATCAGGTAGAAGCGGCAGATGCCGCGCACGCCCTTCAGCAGCGGGATCATCTCGAACTCGACCGTGACCCAGTCGCTCCACTCGCCCTCGTTGAGCACGACCTCGGCGTCCCCCACGCTGAGCCACACCGCGCGGGTGCTCCGGTCGACCCGGCCCGTGACGTCGACCTTCGCCTCGGGGTCGCCGTCGCGGTAGCTGTTGGGCGGGCCGAGCAGGTCGGCCACGAAGCGTCCCTTCTCCAGATACACCGAGACGACGCGCCCGCCGCCCAGGTCGCGGTTCACCGGCGGGTCGTCGGTGATCATGGTCGAGATGCCGTAGTTGCCGGTGATGTCGGGCGTGCCCATGCCCGACAGCGAGCGCGCCTCGCACTCGACCGGCGGGAAGTTGCTCGGCACCTTGAAGATGGTCACGTCGACGCCGGCATCGCTGAGCAGCTCCCAGAAGGCCGTCCCCTTGCGGAGGTTGCGCACCTCGGCGCTCCCGCGCGGCAGCTTCCAGTCGCCCAGCCGCCAGAAGCGCGTCGGCCCCTTGGCCTCGCTGGCCGAGAAGAACGGCAGCAGGGTCTGCGGATCGCGGTGGATGAAGTCGAAGATGCCGTGGCCGCCCGGATCGCGGCCGGTGATGAAGTTCGACCACGCCACCGGCGACTGCGGCGGCGTCGAGGTGGCGAAGGGCGTCACGGCCCCCCCGCCCTTCACGAAGCGGTCGAAGTTGGGCATGGCCCCCTCGTCGCGGAACCGCTGCAGCAGCACCGGGTCCATGCCGTCGAAGCCGATGACCAGGACCTTGGGACCGTCGGCGGCGGTCGCGACGCCGGCGACGACGGCCAGCAGCAGGATCAGCAGCGCGCGCTTCACACCTCCACCTCCGCGGTCGCCGGCGCGGCGACGGGTTCGAAGATGCTGCGCCCCACCATGTGCGGCGGTCGCGGCAGCCCGAGCAGGTCGAGCACGGTGGGCGCCATGTCCACCAGCCAGGGCTTCGGGTTGTCGAACTTCACCGTGGAGAAGACGACCCCCGGCACCTGGCGCGGATCCATGCAGTGGTCGCCCGACCAGCTGCGCGTGTTGTCGCTGATGACGGTCGACGAGACGGCCCCCACCGCCGCATCCCAGTCGGTGCGGTAGTCGGGCTTGTAGCCCACGATCACGTCGGGGCCGTTGGCCCGGTACGGTCCGGCGTAGATGTCCTCGCTGGCCCACAGCTCGGTGATGGCCTCGGTGCCCCCGCATTCCGGGTCGGGCAGGCCCCGCAACTTGTCGTTGATCTCGCACTTCAGGGCGTATGCCTCGCCGGGCTCGACGCAGCCGTCGCGCTCCCGTCCCCGGATGTTCAGGTAGTATCCGGCCAGGCCGCTGGTGTAGGCCCGGGTGCGCTTCCAGTCGATCTCGGGCACCTCGTGGCGCCGGCCGGCCGGCACCTCCGGCAGCGGCCCGCTGTCCGGATCGCCCTTCAGGAAGAGGTAGCCGTTGGCGCGGAACCACGTGTTCAGGTTCACGCCGCGCTTGAACGACTTGAAGCCGTGGTCGGAGCAGATGAGCAGCACGTCGCCCTTCTTCATGCGCGCCTGCACCTCCCCCACCAGCTTGTCGGCGCGCTCGTAGAGGTCGCGGATGGCGTGCTTGTGGATCTCGGTGTCCTTGCCCCGGTTGGCCGGATGGTCGGCGTCGAGGTAGCGGAAGAACATGTGCTGCACGCGATCGGTGGTGTCGAAGACGATGGCGATGGCGCCGTCGGGCTGGTGGTCCATGGCGTGGAAGAGCTGGCGCCGGCGCTCGGCGAAGAAGCCCCAGGCCTGGTCGAGGAAGGCCTGCTCGTCGATGACCCGCTCGTTCAGCGCCCAGGTGTCCTCGGCCAGACCCAGCGTGGCGAAGCTGCCGTGCAGCCGCGCGAGGGCCATGCTCAGGTGGGGCGGGTTGCTGATGGGCATGGCCGGCTGCCGCGGGTCGATGTGCAGCGGCGTGACGTAGAACGAGAACCCCGGCGCGAAGGTCGTGACCCGCACCTTGCAGATGCCGTGGGCCTTGGCCCGGCCGCCGCCGAAAGTGACCGGGATCCACTCCGAGTACTCGTTGGCCCCGAGCACGAACGTCTCGCCGGCGAGATGGAAGGTCGCCTGTCGCTTCGTGCGGTCGACCTTGACCCGGATCGGCACCGTCAGCGAGCCGTCGCCGTCGGGCGCGTCCGGCCCGATCAGTTCGGCGGTGAAGGCCTCGGTGCCCGCGGGCGTCAGTTCGAGCCGCACGCCGCCGATGGTCTGACGATCGGCCCGCTCGCCGTCGTCGGCCGGCCCGTGGCCGGGCTCGGTGTAGTGCGAGAACGTGCCCTGGGTGCCGCGCAGGTCGGGCACGCACATGGCCGACAGCATCTTGCCGCCGAACCTGTCCGGCGGGAAAGTGATGGGAATGCGCAGGATCGAACTGGCCAGGCCGGCCTCGGCGAGGGTCTTCCAGAAGGGCTTGCTCCGCTTCAGCAGTTCGAACCGGTGGCCGCCGCCGGGCAGGTGGATCGGCCCGATCTTCCGCGGCGGCGTCCGGTTCAGGCGCGTCGAGGAGAGGATGGGCAGGTGGGTGGCCATGTCGCGGTTCAGGAAGTCGAAGATGTTGTGGCCCGACGGATCGGTGCCCGTGCCGAAGGTCGACCATCCCACCGGCGACATGGCCGGCCAGGTGGTGCCCAGGGGCCGGAAGGTGCCCTCCTGGCGCAGGCGGTCGAGGTTCGGCAGCCGCCCCTGGTTCCAGTAGCGCCGACAGAGGTTCGGATCGAGGCCGTCGAGCCCCAGCACGATGACCCGCCGCGCCCGCGCACCCCGGCGCCGCCCCCGGCCCTTCACCGCCCGCACCACCAGGCGCACGGGCCAGATCAGGACCGCCAGGAAGGCCAGCAGGATGCCGGCCAGGGCGAAGAGGAAGGATCCGCCGAGGGCGAAGCCCGCCCCCGGCCCGATATAGGCCGGCGGGGACGACAACGCACCGAAGTGCGCCATGGCAGACGGGAGACCGGACACATCGAACATGGATCTGGATGCGGCTTTCAGGTGGGAGTGTTCGGGTTGTCTTCGCGCGTGGCCCAGGCCCCATGATTTTAACCGAGATGGGCCCCGGAAGCAACCGGCCCGGCCCGGATCCGGTCAACGGAAACGGGATTTCAGCGTCCCCCAGCACGGCCCCGGAGCCCCCACCGGGCAGCCCGGATCGTTCACCCGCACCACCGCGGCCACCTCGATCCCCTCCAGCACGAAGCGGCAGTCGCGCACCAGGGAGTTCCCGGCGACGATCTCCAGGACGGCCGGATCGGGTCCGGCCACGCGGGCATCCTGGCTGAAGACATGGGTCCAGTCCGCGGGGCAGCCGGTGACGATGACGTTCCACTCGAGGGTGCCGTCGGCGAAAGGCGTGGCGATCAGCTCGCTGGCGGCCGCGGTCAGACGGGGGCGGCCGACGAGGGTCACGGTCGGCGGGATGCGCAGGCGGAAGGTGGCGTAGGCCAGTCCCTGGCCGGCCGCCGGGGCGGCGAAGGCCTCCCAGGTGAACAGCTCGCCCGGCGCCACGGTCACACACACGGCCGTGCGCGCCGGATCGGCCCACAGCCCGAGCCGGCAGGCGTCGGCCCGGACGCCGACGGCCGCGGCGAGCACGGCGATGATCACGAGCCCCTCCGCGAGGCGGTCTTGCTGCAGGACGGCCACGTCATCCCTCCTGGTGCGGAGGTGCCCCTCCCCGGCCCACTCAAGCGGCCCGCGGGGCGGCTGTCAAGTCCGTGCCCCGGCTGCGCCCCGGGACGCCGCCCTTGCGCGGCGCAGCGTCCTACTTGACGAGGGTCACGGCCCGGGTCCAGTGCCGATCGGCCGCCGCCAGGCGCACGAAGTACACGCCGGCCGCCACGGGGCGGTCCCGGCCGTCGCGGCCCCGCCAGACCGCCTCGTGCTCCCCGGCCGCCATCTCGGCGGCGACGAGCCGGCGCACCAGGCGCCCCCCCACGTCGTAGATCGCCAGATCGACCGGCCCGGGGCGCGCCGTCGCGAAGCGGATCCGGGTCGCCGGGTTGAACGGGTTCGGAGCCACGGCGGTCAGGCCCGCCCGCAGCCGCGGCGTGTCGGTCGGGTCCTCGCCGGGCACCGCCGCCGGGGTCGGCCCGACCACCGTCAGCACCTGCCCCGGTGCGATGCCGGTGCGGATCGAGACGCGGCCGTCCGGCCAGGTGATCCGCAGCGAGTCGACCATCGTGGCGGCGCCGAGCCCGAAGTGGGCCACCATCTCGTCGCGGCTGAGCCAGCCGCCGCCGCTGCCCAGGACCCGCACCTGGTCCGGACCGGTGTCGGGCCGCAGCCAGACCTTCACGCCCGCGGTGGCGCCGCCGCCGCCGTAGGCCCGGGGCCGCACCCGCAGCCAGGCGTGGCCCGCGGACAGATTGTTGCGGTAGAGCCGGACGGTGCCGGAGCGGTCGGCCACCGCCAGGTCCAGGTCGCCGTCGTTGTCGAAATCGGCCCACGCGGCGCCGGTGCTGCTGTCGGACGCCGCGAGACCCGGCTCGCCGACGTCGACGAACCGGTCGGACCCGTCGTTGCGCAGCAGCTGGTCGCGCGCGCCGCACCGGCTGAGGAAGACGTCCAGGTCGCCGTCGTTGTCGTAGTCGCCCCAGATGCCGCTGCGCCCGGGCGCCGTGCCGTACAGCGCCCCCGGCGTCACGGCCACGAACGAGCCGGCGCCCACCTGGCGCAGGAGCCGCGTCGCCCCGTCGGCGTTCACCAGGAGCAAATCGGCCCGCCCGTCGTTGCTGTAGTCCGCCCAGGCCGCGCTGCGCGCCCGGCCCGCGTCGTTGGCCAGGACGTTGGCGACGTTGCTGAAGCCCCCGGCCAGATTGTGCAGGAGACGGTTGGCGGCCCCGTCGGCCAGCAGGTACAGGTCCAGGCGGCCGTCGTTGTCGTAGTCGACCCAGCTCGCCCCGCTCCAGGGCGCCTCCCAGACGAGTCCCCGCGCCGCCGACACGTCGCTGAACGAGCCGCCGCCCGCCGTCTGGTGCAGCAGCACGCAGGTGGTGTCCGGACGCACGAGCAGCAGGTCGGGCAGGGCGTCGCCCGACGCCTCGCCCCACGCGGCCGACACGCTGGTCAGGCTGTCGGGCAGGGCCGGCGCACCCGCCGTCGCGAGGGCGCCGGCGGCGTAGATGGCGAGCACGTCGCCCGCCGCGCCGCCGCTCGCGTAGAGGTCGGGATCCCCGTCGCCGTCGATGTCCTCCCAGGCGGCCGCCGTCGCGCCCGCGGTGGGGCCGTCGGCGCCGTCGCCGAAGCGGTTGAACAGCCCCACGCCGCTGCCCAGGAGCAGGTCGTCCGGGCCGTTCTCCCGGCCCACGTGCAGATCGACCAGGCCGTCGCCGTTGTAGTCGAGCCAGGTGACGCCGCACGCGGCGCCCGCGCCCGACGGCAGGCCGACCGCCAGCTCGCCGAACACGGCGGGGGCGTCGCAGCCCGCGTCGAAGGCCCCCATGGGCAGCCCGTTGCCGGCGTTGTACGACACGCACGGCGAGTCGCCGCGCAGGTGGAAGTCGCCGGCCCCGCGGTCGCAGTAGAGCGGATCGACCGAGAGGTTCCCGCTCGACGTGCTCTGGCCCGCCAGCCCGCCGACCCAGTTCCCCTCGGCATTGCCGTGGACGTTTGTCCAGACCGCGGCGGCCGAAGCCATGTCGAAGCTGTTCAGGGCCGTCCGGTTGCCGTTGGTGATCTGGCAGTTGGCCAGGTCCAGGTGCGAGTTCCCCTCCAGTTCGATGCAGGCCCGGTCGCCTGCGCTGTTGTTGCCGTCGAAGGTGGTGCCGGTGACGGCGACCGCGCACGAGTCGGGCAGGTACAGGCTCGACGCCCGCTGGCCCCAGTTGGCGCGGAACAGGCAGTCGGCGAAGGTCGCCTCGCTCGCCCGCAGGGCGAAGCCGCCGGCGAACGAGCGTCCCTCGTTGGCGCGGATCTCGCAGCCCGTGAAGGTGGGCGCGCCCCCGTCGATCCAGCCGGCGGCGCCGCGGCCGGCGTGGTTGGCCGTGAAGACCACGTTCTCGATGCGCGGCGAGGCGTCGGTGATGTGCAGGGCGCCGCCGTCGTCGGCCACGTCCGCGTTGCGGATGGTCAGGTCGCGCAGGACGGCGAAGCGGGTCTCGCCACGGGCGAAGACCACGCCGCGATGGGGCTCGAGGGCCGAGCCGCCGCAGTCGATCACCACGGCGGCGGGGTCGGCGGCGTTCCCCCGCACCACGACGCCCTTGCCCAGGTAGTCCAGGTCGCGGTTGCCGGCGCCGGTGAACACGCCGTCGGCCAGGGCCACGGTGTCGGCGTCGGCGGCCGCGTTCAGCGCGTCCTGGATGGTGGCATGGTCGCCCGCGCCGTCGGGACGGACCACGTGGGTCACGGCGCCCAGGCCGCAGCTGACGGGCCGGGCCCCGATGACGCCGCAGTCGCCGCCCGGGGCGCAGGGGCTCGTGGCGTACAGGCCCACGTCGCCGAAGAGCGGGTTGCAGAAGAGGGGATCGGCCGAGAGGTTGCCGTCCACGGCGGCGAGCCCGGCCAGGAAGTCGGACCAGTCGGCGCCGTTGTCCCAGATGTCGGTGCACGAGATGTCCGGCACGGGATCGGCGGTGTTGTTGCGGGACAGCGCGGCCGCGCTGCCGCCCGCGATGATCGTGCGGGTGATGACGGGCTGGACCGTCGCGTAGTGGACCGCCGGACCGGTGCTGCGGAAGATCGTCACGCCGTCCAGCTCCAGTTCCGAACCCGTCGCCCGCACCGCGGCGCCGATGTTGCCGGTGCTGCAGTCGAGGAAGACGCAGTCGGTCAGGCGGGTGCCTCCGGACGCGACGTTCACGCCGCCCCCGGCGAACGAGGCCTCGCAGCTGTCGAAGACGCAGTTGGCGAAGACCGGCGTCGCGGCGTACGCGAAGACGGCGCCGCCGCTGCCGAAGGGATCGACCGCCTTGCCGCGGCGGAAGGTCACGTCCGCGATGCGCGTCGTGTCGGCGAAGCTGCGCAGCTCGAGACAGCGGCCGAGTCGCCCGGCGTCGAGCACCACGTCGGCCGGATCGCCCGTGGCCCCGCGCAGGTGGATCCCGTTGCGGAGGATGGCGATGTGGGCGACGCCGTTCCCGTTCAGCTCGGTGCAGTCGCTGTAGGTGCCTGCCGCCAGGACGACCACGTCGCCGGCCACGGCCGAGTCGACGGCGGCCTGGATGGTGGCGGCCTCGGCCGGCACGTGCCAGTCGCGCGCCACGACCCGGCGGGGAGCGGCTCCGCAGGTCCCGACGAGGGCCGCCGCGACCAGAAATCCAACGCGCACTGACACGAATCGCGACATCGTCGCCTCCCGCCCGTTGCAGGCTGCCCGGCCACCTGCGCCACAAACCGTGTGTTCGCAGGGGCCTACCGGGACGCCACGCCGGTGGCCGCGGTGCGCGGCCCCGGTGGCGTCGGAATCTTACGGGAATTCTGCAAGCGGGAGACCAGATCGGAGCCGGCGGGGGCCGGCGGAAGGTCAGGAGCCGTTTCCGGTCGTCGTCAACGACGCCACGTACGCCTTGTCGTCGCGCAGGATGTGGGAGGTCAGCCAGTACTTGAGGAACTCCTGCACCTCGGACGAGACCCGGCGTCCCTCGCTGAACTCGAACTGGAAGCGTTCGATCTTCTGCAGGAGCTGGCGGTGCTGCGCCTGGTGCGCCTTGAGACCGGGATAGTCGGCCGTGGCCAGCAGCCGCTCCTCGTCGGCGAAATGCTCCTGGGTGTATCCGATGAGTTCGTTGAGGATCTCGTTCATGACGCGGGAACCGCGCCCCTTGCGCATGGCCTCGTCGAACTTGTTGACGATGTCCACGAGCCGCTGGTGCTGGGCGTCGATGTGGCTGTCGCCGATGATGAACTCGTCGCTCCACTTGATGAGGGACATCTGCGGATCCGCTCCCGGTCGGTGGTCGTCGTGTCGGCCGGCCGCGACGCGACCGCCCGGGGCCGGCGCCGCCCCCGGTGCCCGTCCCGCTTCTGGTATCGGGCGGTTTTAACATTTGTTAACTCGAAATGCCGAAACCCGGGGCCCGGAAATGCTGTATTGGGCAGCGAAACCACGCTGCTACCCGTTTCCCGACCGGAAAGGACCCCTCCCATGCATCGTCATCTCCCCACTCCGAACATCATCCGCCGGGCGGCCCTGCTGGCCGGCGGCCTTCTGCTGTGCGCCGGCGGCGCCGCCGCCGCCTCGTCCCACGGCTACCTGGGCGTCACGCTGCAGGACATCAACAGCAGCATGGCCAAGGCCCTGCAGCTCGAGGACGGCGTCGGTGTGCTGGTTCTCGAGCTCGTCGACGACGGCCCGGCCGAGAAGGCGGGGCTGGCCGAAGGCGACGTCGTGCTCGCCTTCGACGGCGAGGAGATCAACGAGGACCACACCCTGACCCGCGCCGTGCGCGCCACCGAGCCCGGACAGACGGTGAAGATCGAGATCCAGCGCGACGGCCGGCGGCGCACGATCGAGGTCGAAATGGGCGAGGCGAAGAGCAACCGCCGTTCTTTCGCCTGGAGCAGCGACGGGGACGGTCCCGACGTCCGCTTCTACGGCGAGGGCGAAGGCGACGGCAACCACGTCTTCGTGTTTCCCGACGGCAAGGGCGAGAACGTCTGGTTCGGCGACGGCGACATGAAGAAGCTGCACCTCGACGCCCTCGGCATCGCGGCCAACCGCGGCTACCTGGGCGTCGAGCTCGGCGACCTGAACGAGCAGCTCGGCGAGTACTTCGGCGTCGCCGACGGGGAAGGCGCCCTGGTCAACGCCGTGCGCGACGACACCCCTGCCGCCGCGGCGGGCCTGCGCGCGGGCGACGTCATCGTGGCCATCGACGGCGACGACATCGAGGACGCCGGCGACGTGCACGCCGCCATGGCCGAACACGAGCCGGGCGACGAGATCGAAGTGGCCTACGTCCGCAAGGGCGATCGCGGGACGACGAAGATCACCCTGGCCGAGATGCCCGAGGGCTCGTACAGCTTCCGCGTCGGCCGGGCGCCCCGCTTCGAGCACCACTTCGCGCCCGACGTCGACATCGCCTTCCCCGAGGGCTTCGACCACGACATCCACGTCGTGGCGCCCAAGGGCCACGGCGTGAACCGCCGCGTGCTGCGCATCGAGGACGACGACATGGACGAACTGCGCGCCGAGCTCGACAAGCTGCGCGCCGAACTCAAGGACCTGAAGGACGACCTGAAGAAGTAGGACCCCACCGGCATGGAGGCGCGGGGCCGGCGGCCGACAGGGCCGCCGGCCCCGTTTTCGTGCGCACCGGACGGGCCGGCGTCGCCGTCAGCCGGCCAGCCGCGCCAGCAACGGCGGTCCGAGCACCAGCAGGCCCACCCCGGCGGCGGCGACCGCGGCCAGGAGCACCGCGCCGGCCAGGACGTCCTTCACGCGGCCGTAGCGGACGTCGTGGTCCGGGCAGAGGATGTCGACGAGCATCTCGCCCGCCGTGTTCACCAGTTCGAGGGAAAGCACGAACCCCATGCAGGCCAGCACCAGCGCCGCGCGCGGCGCCGCCAGGCCCACCCACCACGTCAGGCCGGCCACCGCCGCGGCGATCACCAGCATGACCCGGAAATTGCGGCCATGGGAACCGAGGGCGACGCCCCGCGCCGCGTGGACGAATCCGCGCAGGAATGCCGTCATGGCACGACCTCCACCAGGCGATCGGCCGGGGCCAGGCCCGGCTCCGTGAAGAGCAGCCAGGTGCGCACGGGCCGGTCGGGATACAGGCGCGCCACGGCGTCGCGGTAGCAGCGGAGCTGGGGCGTGTAGTGGCGCACGAGATTCCCCTTCACCTCGGCATCGCCGCCGAAGCGATTGGTCTTGTAGTCGACGATGTCCACCCCGGCGGGGCCCACGACCAGGCGGTCGATGACGCCGGTGAGCCGAGTCTCGGGCCGCTCGTCGTCGCCCGCCTCGAGCCGCGCGAGGACCGGCACCTCGCACAGGCCGCGGCCGCCGGCGTCGCCGGGCCGCAGCAGGTGGGCCAGGGCCGGATCGTCCCAGACGCCGCGGGCCTCGGCGTGATGGGGCGTGTCCCCCGGCGGCAGGGCGCCCTGCTCGGCGGCGAGTTGCAGCAGCAGGTGCACGCGCTCTCCCCGCTCGGTCGGATCGAGCTCGTCGTCGCGGCCCGTCGTGCCCGCCGACAGGCGGGTGTCGTCGTCCTCGTCGGCCGGCGCCAGGCCCGACGGCGTCACGAGGCGCAGCCGCTCCCGGGAGGTCGGCGGGTCCCACGCCCGGACGGCGGCCGCGGCGGACGGACCCGCCCCGGGAGTCGCCGTCGAAGCCGCGGTCGGCGCCGGGGGACGCGTCACGCCCGCGGGGTCGGCGGTCGACACGTGGTCGCCGCAGGCCCCGGCGGCGGCGGCCTCCGCCATGGTCCGCAGCGGCGAGCCCGCGTTGTCGGCCCGGCGGTTGGCGCCGCCGAGCACGTAGAGCCGGTCGCGGGCACGCGTGAGGGCCACGTAGAGCAGGTTGGCGTCCTCGGCGTCGGCGCGTTGCCGGGCCGCCGTCGCCACGTCCTGCAGCGGATCGGTGGGCCAGCGCACAGCCTCGGGCAGCACGAAGCCCTGCCGGTAGGCCGACGTGACGCCGAAGAGCAGCGGCGTGTCCGGGGAGTCCGGGTGCAGGCGGGCCCGGCTGCTTTCGCGGCCGGACGGACGGTCGGCGTCGACCAGCAGCACCACCGGCGCCTCGAGCCCCTTCGCCCCGTGGATCGTCAGGAAGCGCACCCGCCCGTCGCCCCCCGCGCGCGGCAGCGCCCCCTCGTCCTGGCCGCCGCGTCCGGCGGCGGCTTCGAGCACCTCGACCAGACGCTGCACCGTGGGTGTGCCCACGACCTCCGGACCGAGGGCCACGTCGGTCAGGCGCAGCAGGTTGTAGCGGGCCTGCTCACCGCCGGCCGCCGCGTAGCGGGCGAGGGCGTCGGCCTCGCGGAAGATCCGGCGCAGCAGGTCGTGCACCGCCTCGCGGCCGGCGTGGCGCCGCCAGGACCCGAGCCGTTCGACCGCCGGGGCGAAGGCCGGATCGGCGGCCCGATCCCGCAGGGCCGACCACAGCCCCCGGGGCGTGCGGAAGCGGCCGGGCGCGTCGCCGGCGCGGAAGAGATCGCGGGCGGCGAGCGCCCGCTGAAGGTCGGTTTCGGCGAGACGGAGCAGCGGACTGCGCAGCACCGTCGCGAGGGCCGCGTCGTCCTCTGGCCACAGCAGCCAGCGCAGGAGCGCGATCACGTCCTGCACCTCGCGGCTGGCGGCGAGCATGCCGCGGCCGGGCGGCACGAAGGGGATCCCCTCCGCGCGGAAGGCGTGTTCGTAGAGGCTGATCTCGGTGCGCGCGCGGGTCAGGACGAGGAAATCGTCCCAGCGCAGGCGCCGCTCGACGCGGCCGGCGCCGAAGCCGTCCCAGGTCACGGCGGCCGGGTCCTCCTTCAGCGACCGGACGAGCAGGGCGGCCGTCCGGGCCGCGAGCTGGTCGCCGCTGCGGTCGTCGTCCGGCGCCCCGGCGGCCGGCTCCCCGTCGTCGTCCTCCCCGGTCGCGGCGACGAAAGGCGCCAGCACATGCACGGGGCCCGGCGTCTCGGGCCGGGCCCACGCCTGGCGCACGTGCTCGCGCTCGGGTGCGGGCAGGGCGTCGGCCAGCGGCGGCCGGTTGAAGAGCAGCCCCACGCCGCCGACGACGGCGCCCACCGAACGGAAGTTGGTGGGCAGGCTCGCCGTGGTCTGGCCGCGCTCGGCGAGCAGGCGGCAGGCGCCGGTGAAGATGTCCGGCTCGGCGCCGCGGAAACCGTAGATGGACTGCTTCACGTCGCCCACGAAGAAGAGCGTGCGGGCCGGACGCTCCGGGTCGCCGGCGAGGAACTCGTCGACGAAGGGGCGCAGCATGTCCCACTGGTTGAAGTTCGTGTCCTGGAACTCGTCGAGCAGGATGTGGCTGATGGAGTCGTCGAGGCGGTGGAGCAGGGCCCCCACGCGGCCGGCGTCGCCCATGAGGCGGCAGGCCATGTCCTCGAGGTCCTGGAAGTCGACGACGCGGTCGCGCCGCTTGAGCTCGCCGGCGATGTCGAAGAGGCGCAGCACCAGGCGCAGCAGGTCGCGGTTGCGCCGGTAGAGTTCGATGTAGGCCAGGCGATGCAGCCGGGCCAGCACGTCGAGCGCCTGCTCGGCCACCAGGACGTTGAAGCGTTCCTTCGCCGCGGGATCCCTGCGGATCGCCGTGAACTGGCGCGTGCGCCCTTCGGCGGTCAGAAAGACCGCCCGCGCGGCGGCCACGGCCGCGTTCACCGCCCCCTCGTCGGCGAGGGGATCGGCGGCGACCCGTTCGATGCCCGCGGCGGCCGCCGCGGCGCCGTCCCGCAGCTTGACCAGGTTGTGCTCCTTGACCACGGCGAGACCGTCCGGCCCCATGTCCGCGGCGACGGCATCGCCACCCGGCCCCGCGAAGTCCGTCAGGGCCGCCGCCAGGCCGGGCAGGAAGGCGGCGGTGGTCGGCTCGCGCTCCGCTGCGAGATCGGGAAAGAGGAACGCGCGGATGTCGCCCAGCAGGGCGGGCAGGGCCGCGGTCCAGGCCGCATCGGGCGCGGCGTGCCCCCGGACCCAGCGGCCGAGGCGCATCTGCTCGGCGACGAGACCGCGCAGGGCCTTGCGCAGGCCGAGGGGGTTGGCGGCAACCCCGGCCGCGGCGCGGGCGAGATCCGGGTCGGCGGCGATCTCGGCCTCGAGACGCTCGAGGGCCTCGTCGAGCAGCTCGTCCGGATTCTCGAGGACCGTGAAGTGGGGATCGAGCCCGGCCTCGGCGGCGAAGCGCCCGAGGATGAGCTGGCAGAAGCTGTGGATGGTGCCCACGTTCAGGCCGGAGACGTCCTCGAGGATGCGTTCGAGCAGGTTCGCCGCGGCGGTGCGTTCGTCGGGCGTCGGCCGCGGGTCGGCGCGGTCGGCGAAGAGGTCGGCCAGCTCGGCGTCGAGGGTGGCCTCGTCGGCCACGGCGAGGCGGCGGGCCCGGCCGAGCAGGCGCTCCTCGATCTCCACGGCGGCCTTACGGGTGAACGTGACGGCCAGGATGCTGCGCGGATGGACGCGGCCCGGACCGTCCTCGATGCACAGGCGCAGGAAGCGGTCGACGAGGACCTTGGTCTTGCCCGAGCCGGCGCTCGCGCGCAGGGCCACCGAACGGTCGGGCCGGGCGGCGCGGCGCTGGATCGCCGTGGCGGCGGCGATGGGGTCGGTGCGGGGGTCGGTCATGGGCATCGCGGCGCGGTGCGCCGGGCGGTCCGGGGCCACAGGTGACGGCGTGGCCCCAGACTAGCGGCTGGCCCGCCGGCGTGCAACACGCGCGGCGGCGCGGCTAGGCGACAGGTTCGGATTCGCGCGCGGAAGTGTCGGCAACGGAAGCGAGGACCTCGCACGCCTTGTCCGGATCGGCAGCGTCCTCGGGACCGATGTCGGCGGCGACGACGGCTGTCGCCGGCACCGCCCCCTCGGCCAGCTCCCGCATCCCCCGCAGCGCCCTGAAGCCCGTGGTCATGCCGTAGAGCGCGAAGGCGTGGAAGGCGATGCCCAGCCAGTCGCCCGCGAGCAGGAAGATCAGGCCGTCGGCGGCATAGAGGGCCATGCCGACGACGAAGCCGGCGGTCTTGCCCCGCCCGGCCAGCCAGCCGAGCAGGAAGTACGTGGAGCAGGCGCCCGCCGAGAGCAGCAGCGCGAAGACCTGGAAGGCGCGGCCGCCGTCGGCCGCCAGCTCGCGACCGAAGACGTCGAAGACCTGGGTGATGCCGAGGCCGAACATGAAGGTCCACTCGCCGGCGAAGAGCGCGATGACCGAGTTGAGCAGGGACAGGGCGGCGATCCAGTGGAACCAGTTGGCGCCGCTGCGGAGGCGGCGTTCGCGGTCCGACCTGGGGTCGGTCGCGGCGGGCGACGACGTGGGCATGGGGACTCCTCGGGCTGCCGGG
Source organism: bacterium (assembly GCA_020440705.1). Lineage (NCBI taxonomy): Bacteria > bacterium. The sequence continues at coordinate 54,427 of JAGRNP010000009.1, forward strand.
CGGAGCCCGGGACGTCGGTGATCGTCCCTGTTCATCGGCCGGCCGGGGCGGAACTGAAGCCGCGCGGCGGCGGCGATCCGGCGTTACCATGGGATCCGCGACCCTGGACCCCGCGAAAGGAAAACGCCTTGGAACGCTTCCTCCTGACCGCCGCCGGCGTCAACGGCCTGCTCGCCGTCGCTCTCGGCGCCTTCGGCGCCCACGGCCTCAAATCGTCCCTCGCCGGCGCCGCCGACGCCGCCCAGCGCCTCGAGTGGTGGGAGACCGCCGCGCGCTACCAGATGTATCACGCCCTGGCCCTCGGCCTGCTGGCCTGGCTGGCGTCGCGGATCGCCTGGGGCGGCCTCGCCGTGGGCGGGTGGGCCTTCCTGGCGGGAATCGTGCTGTTCAGCGGGAGTCTCTACGCCATGACGCTGACGGGGGTGCGGGCGCTGGGCGCCGTCACCCCCGTCGGTGGGCTGGGTCTGATCGTCGGCTGGGTCGTGGTCGTTCTGGCGGCGCTGCGGATGGGGCGCGGCTAGCCGGACCGCGGAAGACCTACCACGGCAGTTCCTCGCCGCTGTAGGCGAAGTACTTGCCGCTGTCGGCGGCCGTCAGCGGCGCCATGGTCGCCAGCATGCCGCGGATCGATTCCGCGGGTTCCAGGTTCGCGTTCGGACCGCCCATGTCGGTGCGCACCCAGCCCGGGCTCATGGCCACGAAGATGAAGCCCTCGGCGGCCAGGTCGCCGGCCTGCACGCGGGTCTGCATGTTCAGGGCCGCCTTGCTCATGCGGTAGCCGAGCATGGCGCCGCGGCCGGCGTTGGCGATGCTGCCCAGGCCGCTCGACATGTTCATCACCAGCTTGCGGTCGCCGGCGCGCAGGTTCGGCAGCAGGGCCTGGGTGACGCGCATGGGGCCGAGCGTGTTCACCTCGTAGATCCGGCGCGACTCGTCCACCGTCGAGCCCTCGAAACCCTCCCGGGTCGGGAAGATCCCCGCGTTGTTCAGCAGCACGTCGACGGCCGCGCCGTCCAGGCGCGCGGCGAAGGCGGCCACGCTGGCGTCGTCGGCCACGTCGAGCTGCTCGACGCGCACGCCCAGGGCCTTCAGTTCGTCGGCCTCGTCCGGCTTGCGGGCGGTGCCGATGACGTCGGCGCCCGCCTCCTTGAGCTGCTTCGCGAACTCGAGGCCGAGTCCGCGGTTGGCGCCGGTGACGACGACCGTCCGGCCGGCCCAGGGCGAATTCTCGGCCGCGGCGGCGCCGACGAGCAGCAGGGTGGCGAGGACGGACAGGAACAGCGGGCGCAGTCGCTTCATGGCGGAGTCCTTTCGGGCGCGGGGAAGGGCGGTCTCGGCTCCCAAGATAAGGCCGAACCTCAGTCGTCGGCCACGGGACGGAAGTCGCCGAAGGCGGCGTCGACGACGAGGCCGAACTCGTCGGCAAGGACGGCCATGGTGGGCGCGCCCGGCGGGATCTCGTCGACCACGGTGTCGGCACCGACCACGCGCGTGCGCACCTGGTTGCGCAGGCTGACCCGGCCGTCGGCGGTGGGGCGGCTGACAACGCGGGTGCGGGTGAAGTGGGTGTCCGGCGAATGCGAGGTGAAGAAGTTGGCCACGGCGATGTCGGCCGGGGTGACGTGGCCGAGGTCGAAGCTGTAGCTCGGGCGCCAGCCGTCGGGCGTGAGGCTGGACATGAGCCACCCCCACGGCTCCCGCCGCTCGAGCCGGAAGCCCCAGTGTTCGCCGACCGTTTCCCAGCCGTCGGCCAGGAGCAGGGGCCGCCGCGGTCCGCCCGCCCCGAAGCCCACGTCCATGAGCCAGGTCGCGTCGCCGAGCGCGACGGCGTTGAGCTGGTGGGTGCGGCCGCTCGGGGGCGACTCCAGGTGCACCCGGGCCAGGAGTGGGCGGGCGTCGTAGCCGAGATGACGCAGGGCCAGCAGCATGAGCCCGTTCAGTTCGAAGCAGTACCCGCCGCGACGGCGGTCGACGAGTTTGGCGACGAGCGCCGCCGGCGCGAGGTCGATGCCCCGCCCGAGCTGGATGTCCAGGTTCTCGAAAGGGATCGCGAAGAACTGGGCCGCGTGCAGGACGGCGAGCCCGGCCGCATCGGGCGCAGGACGCTCCGACAGGCCCACGCGATCAGCCCAGGCCGGCCAGGGGAAGGCGAACTCCCCGCTCACGGCTTCGTCGCCGGCGGGAAGGCCGACACCGGCACCCGCCCCAGGCGGTAGATGGCCTCGATCGTCTCGGCCTTCCCGGCCGCGCCGAAGGGGTTGTGGCCCTGCTCCGGGTTGAAGAAGTCCCACACGATGGCGCCGTCGCGGGTGACCTCGAAGGCCCGGCCGGCACTGGAGTCGGTGATCAGCACGTTGCCGCCGGGCAGGCCCTCCACCCCGCCCATGGCGCTGCACCAGAAGCGCTGGTCCGCGGCCTCGCCCCAGTTCCAGACGATGGCGCCGGTGGCCGGGTCGACCTCGAGGACGCGCGTGTAGCCGCGGGCCGTGCCGTTGTCGAAGACGAGCAGGTGGCCGTCGGGCAGGATCGAGGGCTGGTGCTGGGCGTTCAGTTCGCCCGGACCCCAGGTCCAGAGCACCTTCTCCGCCGCGAGATCGAGCACCGCCACCAGGTTCAGGTTGCGCACCGAGACCAGCATGGCGCCGGCGGGCCACAGTCCGGCCGGATGGGCCGGCAGCACCTGCAGCGCGTTGGTGTGCAGCACGTCGGCGGGTGTCAGGTAGAGCACGAAGAGCTGGTGGCTCGGCCGCAGCTCGCGCTCGCCGCGCACGAACACCTCGGCGTAGAGGTCGAACATGGCCCGGAAGGCGTCGGCGGCCACGGGGTCCTGCTCCATGCGCGTGTCGCGCCACTGGTCGAGGTTGCGGAACCAGTGGCGGGCGTAGCGCATGCCTTCGGCCAGGACCGGCCGCACGCCCGGATCGCGGGACAGGATGCGGAAGAGCGAGTGCTCGGCCAGGACGCGGCCGTCGCGATCGAGGTGCTGGACCACGTCGTCGACGATGAGCACGTCCTCGCCGCCGGTGTCGATGCGGCGCGGCACGGCGGTCAGCGTCCAGATCGAGCCGTCCGGATCGACCGCCACGTCGTGGTGGGCCTGGTTGGCCAGGGCGAACTTCACGTGGCCGGCCCGGTCCAGGCGCAGCAGCCCCACGTGCGATTCGATGGCGAGCAGGTCGTCGCCGTCGAGTTCGGCCACGGTCCAGCCCGGCGAGAAGGGGCCGTTGGCCAGTTCGATCACCTCGGGGCCGAGGGGAAAGGTCACACGGTCGTCGAACACGCCCTCGGCCGACCAGGTGTGGACGATGGCGCCGTCCATGTCGCGCAGCACGGCACGGCACGAGGTGAGCGACGCGTAGAGGTTCAGGCCGGGCACGGCACGGTCCCGGTCGTGGCGCACGACCCCGCGCAGCCCCCGGTTCTCCTCCTTGACCACGACCTGGTTCACGTACCCCAGCGAGGCGAGGCGGCGGGCCTCCGCCTCGCGGCGCGCGGCCAGGTCGTCGGGCTTCTCCTCGCCGCCGCCGCAACCGGCGGCCGCCAGCGCGCACCACAGGAGCAGCAGGACGAGCGGGCGCAGGCGGGACGGACGTGGACGCATCTATCGCTCCGGGTGTTCGCGGTGTCGGGGCCGATCACGGAATGTCCGCCATCCTAGCCCGAACCGGTCCGCCGGGGCAACCGCCGTCGCTCAGACCGGATCCTTGCGGTTGACGAGCTTGTCGAGCTTGCGCGCCGTCGCCGCCGGGACGACGAGCTCCTCGATCCGGCACACGCCGCGGAAGTCGCACGTGGCGCAGGGCAGGGCGGCCGGACCCTGCCCCGCCCACTCCCGGGGCAGGAGCGGGAAGGCGCCGTCCGGGTCGGCCGCGCCGAGGGCGAGGCGCACCAGCTCGGCGCCGCCGCGGGCCAGCAGACGGCGGCCCGCTTCGTCGGCGGGCAGGTGCGGGCGCGGCGGCGGCCCCTGGCCGTCGGCGTGCACACCGTAGTAGGCGCCGGTCGCCACGGGGCCGCCGGCGACCGCGGCCACCGCCCCGCACTCGACGGCCGCCGCGTAGAGGATGATCTGCAGCTCGTCCAGGCGCTCGACGGCCCGGCCGGTGGGCAGGGCGCCGGTCTTGTAGTCGAGGACCGCCAACTCGCCGGTCTCGCGGTGGGCGTCGATGCGGTCGACGACGCCGCGCAGGAGGATCGGCTCGCCGCGGTCGGGCAGGTCCGGCGCCGGCTCCTCGCCGGTGGCGGCGGCCAGCGCGTCGGTCCAGCGCCGGAGCTCGGCCAGGGGCAGCTCGAAGGGCGCCTCGAGGGCGCGCGGCGCCCAGGTGGCGGCCCGCTCGGCCTCGACGCGCACCAGACCCGGCACGAGACCGAGGAAGGTCTCGAGCCAGAGGCGTCGCTGGGGCAACTCGGCCG
>JAGRNP010000010.1 GCA_020440705.1 bacterium
CCGACCCCGACGTCGACGCCGTCTACATCGGCAGCCCCCACGACGGCCATTGCGCCCACACCTTGCTCTGCCTCGCCCACGGCAAGCACGTCCTCTGCGAGAAGCCGCTGGCCCTCGGCGCCGCCCAGGGCGAGGCCATGATCGCCGCCGCCCGCGAGCGCGGCCTCGCCCTCATGGAGGCCGTCTGGACCCGCTTCCTGCCCTCCGTCGCGAAGGCCCGCGCGCTGGTCGAGGCCGGCGCCATCGGTGAGCTGCGGATGATCCAGGCCGACTTCGGCTTCCGCGCCGCCTTCGATCCCCACAGCCGCCTCTTCGACCCCGCCCGGGGCGGCGGCGCCCTGCTCGACCTGGGCATCTACCCGGTGAACCTGGCCGTGATGCTGGCGGGCGCGCCCGTGGAGATCGTCTCGAGCGCCAACCGCGGCGCCACCGGCGTCGACGTCGAGGACGCCTTCATCCTGCGCCACGCCCGCGGCGAGCTCTCCGTGCTCACGGCCGCTCTCACCGTCGACACGCCGCGCGAGGCGCACCTGCTGGGCACCGGGGGCCGCCTCACCCTGGCCCATCCGTGGTGGGCGGGGACGCGGCTCGTCCACACCGACGCCGCCGGCGCGGTCCACACCCACGACCTGCCCCACCGCGGCGGTGGCTACACCCACGAGGCCGAGGCGTTCATGGCGCTGATCCGGAACGGGAAGGTCGAGTCGCCGGTGATGCCGTGGGACCACAGCCTGGCGGTGCTCAGGGTGATGGACGCGTTGCGCGGGGAATGGGGGGTGCGCTACCCGGGCGAGAACCCGTAGCTCCGTGCGTCACCCGCCCGGTTGGCACTCCGGACAGAACACCGACGACCGCCCCCCGATCACGATCCGCTCCAGCGTCGTTGCGCACACCCGGCACGGCTGGCCGCCCCGCCCGTACACCCGCAGCTTGCGCCGGAAGTTGCCGGGCTTGCCGTAGAAGTTGGTGAAGTTGAGGAAGGTGGTGCCGCCGTGGTCGATGGCCGTGCGCATCACCTGCTTGCCCCGGCGCAGCACGTCGCGCAGCACCTCCTCGTCCAGGTCGCACGGCCGCGTCAGCGGGTGCACCCCGGCCAGGAAGAGCGACTCGTCCACGTAGATGTTCCCCAGGCCGGCGGCGATGCCCTGGTCGAGCAGCAGCGACTTGATGGGCGCGCGGCGGCCCGCGATGCGCGGCAGCCATTCGCGGAAGCGCACCGTCATCATGTCCGGCCCGATGTGGGCGATGGCGGCAGGGTGGCGGAAGTCCTCGACCAGCGTCAGCCGGCCGAACTTGCGCACGTCGCGGTAGTGCACCGGCGGCGCGTCGGGGAACTCGAACACCAGGTGCACGTGCTGGTCGGGCTCGTAGTCCTCGAGGATGAAGAACTGGCCCGTCATGCGCAGGTGCACCATCAGGTAGGCGGCGTCGATCCCGGCGCCGAAGGCCAGCACCAGGTACTTTCCGTGCCGGTGTACGTCCGTCAACGTCTTGCCCACCAGGGCCTTGCGGGTGGCGCGGGCGCTCTGGCCCAGCACCCCGGCGTAGTTCACCTGCAGGCGCTCGAGGGTCTGGCCCTGCAGGTTCTGCTTCAGGGCGCGGCCGACGTTCTCGACTTCGGGCAGTTCGGGCATGGCGGCGTGGCGTCCTCGCGTCGGTGGAAGGGGGAGATCAGAACCCCTGGGCGTCCTTGATCCGGTCGTACGCCGCGTTCACGGCGCGCATCTTCTCGGCGGCGAACTTCTGGAATTCCTCGCCCATGCCCTTGTTGGCCACCACGTCCGGATGGTACTCGCGGGCGAGCTTGCGGTAGGCCTTCTTCACCTCTTCGGGCGTGGCCCCGGGCGCCAGGCCGAGTACGGCGTAGGAGCTGTTCACGTCGGTCTTGCGGCCGAACATGCTCACGGCTTCCTCGTAGTCGCGCGCGCCGAGCCCGAAGGTCGCGGCGATCGACCGGATCATCTTCTCTTCGGCCGGATGCAGGTGCCCGTCGGCCAGGGCGATGCTCATCAGCAGCGACACCAGGTCGCGCATGCGGGCCGTCTGGCCCAGCAGCAGCTGGCGGATCTGGGCGGCGAACTCCTCCACCGGGACGGCCGAATCCTTGGCCTCGTTCCAGATGCGGGCCGCCACGCGCCGCTCGTCGGCCGACATGTTCAGCTGGTCCTTCAGGAAGTCGTCGAAGCGGCGCACCTCGGCGTCGGTCACGGTGCCGTCGGCCTTGGCCACCTTCGCCGCCAGGCTGATCAGGGCGATCATGAAGGTCTGCTGGGCGTGCAGGGGGTTGTAGCCGGGCCGCCCGAAACCCGGCCGGGGGCCCTCGCCGGCCCGGCGCTCGCCCGGATGGGTCCAGGTTTCCCCGCCGATGTTCACGTTCGAGCCCAGCGCGCCGCCGATGATCGCGCCGAGGGGGCCGCCCAGCACGAAGCCGAGCCCGCCACCGATGAGTGTCCCGAGCAGTCCCATGAAGTCCCTCTGAGGTCGGAAGTCGTTGTCGCCGCCCCATGATAAACCCGGGGGCGGCTCGGACCAACTCTACCGTGCAGACTAAAGAATTATTCAAGGCCCGATAAGGATCGCCGATGAATGAGGGGCGCGATCCAGCCTGCATACGCAGGCTCATGACCAGGAGTTCCCCTCCCAGCGGGGACAGTGACGGGGTGGTAGGACATGAACATTCTCGTGGTGGAAGACGACTTCATCAGCCGCCGGCTGCTTTGCCGCTACCTGGAGCCCTTCGGCGACTGCGATGTGGCCATCAACGGGGCCGAGGCCGTCGACGCCGTCCACGCGGCGCTGCACGCCAAGACCCCCTACGACCTGATCTGCCTGGACATCATGATGCCGGGCATGAGCGGGCAGGAGGCCCTGACGCGGATCCGCGAACTCGAGGACACCCACGACATGCCCGTCGGGCAGGGCGCGAAGGTCGTCATGACGACGGCCCTCGAGGACCACTCCAACATCCGTCAGGCCTTCTCGTCGTCGGCCGACGGCTACGTGGTCAAGCCCATCGAGAAGGTCAAGTTCCTGGCCGTCCTCGAGGATCTCGGCATCAAGGTACCGCAGCAGACCTGAGCGAGGAGCGAGCATGGGTCCCGTCTACAGTCCGCCGGAGCAGCCGGCCGCCGAACGCATCTCCGACCGCGACTTCCAGGCGATCCGCAAGCTGGTCTACGACCGCTTCGGCATCAACCTGACCGACCAGAAGAAGACCCTGGTCGTCGGGCGGCTGCAGAAGGTGCTCCGCCAGCGGGGGTTCGCGACCTTCGCCGAGTACTACGAGTGGGTCACCACCGACCAGTCGGGCGAGGGTCTCGACGAGCTGGCCAACCGGATCTCGACCAACCACACCTTCTTCTACCGCGAGAAGGCCCACTTCGAGTTCTTCGTGAACACGCTGCTGCCCGGCGCCGTCAAGCGCCACGAGGCCACGGGCGACAAGTCGCTCCGCATCTGGTGCGCCGGCTGCTCGTCGGGCGAGGAGCCCTACACCCTGATGATGCTCATGATGGAGTTCTTCGGCCGCAGCTTCAGCCAGTGGCAGCCGCGCCTGCTGGCGACCGACATCTCGGCCACGGCCCTGCGCACCGCCATGGCCGGCGAGTACGATCAGGACCGCGTGTCCCAGCTGCCGGCCGGACTGCGCAACAAGTACTTCGCCAAGACGCCCGAAGGGCTGCTGCGCGTCACCGACGACGTGCGCCGGAACATCGTCTACCGCCGCCACAACCTGATGGACGACCGCTTCCCCTTCAAGAACCCGTTCGACGCCGTCTTCTGCCGCAACGTGATGATCTACTTCGACCGGGAGACCCGCAACAACCTGGTGGGCAAGTACTTCCAGCACACGGCGCCCGGCGGCTTCCTGTTCATCGGCCATTCCGAGACCCTCGCCCGAGGTGAAACCCCGTGGGACTACGTCATGCCCGCGGTCTACGTGAAACGAACCTGAGCGAGGGGGAGAACCCGTGCCGCCCAAAGTCCTGATCGTCGACGACGAGAACGCCATGCGCCTGGTGATCCGCAAGGCTCTCGAGCCCCTGGGCCTGTCATTGCACTTCAGCAGCGACGGCATCCACGCCCTCGACGCCCTGCGTTGCAATCCCGGCTTCGATCTGCTGATCACCGACATCAGCATGCCGGTGGTCGACGGCCGGCAGCTCATCGCCACCATCCGTGCCGACAAGTCCATGGCCCAGATCCCGATCCTGATCACGTCGGGCGTGGTCGGCGTGCACGAGATCGCCGATCTGCTCGACATCGGGGCGACGCGCTTCGTGGCCAAGCCCATCAATGCCGCCTCGTTCCGCGAGGACGTGACGGCCTGCCTCGACCTGGCGCCCGCCGCCGGTTGAGCCCGAGCCCAGCGAGCCCCTTGCCGCCCCGGCGTTTCCCCTTGCGCCGGGTGTTGGCAAGGGGCTTTTCTTGTCTTATCCTACTGCCCAGACCCCCGCACCGCGCCCGCAAGTGAGGACGACATGGAGAGTTCCGTCTACCGCGACCCCTTCATCGTTTCCGGACCCCGCTTCGCGCCCGAGGCGGCGGCCGGGGCCCCGGTCGAACGCTCCGAGATCGACGACCGCTACAAGTGGCGCCTGGACCGGATCTTTCCCGACTGGACCGCCTGGGACGCGTGCTGCGCCGAAGTCGAGGCCGCCCTGCCGGACCTGGCCGCGTGCCAGGGCACGCTCGCCGCGTCGGGCGCCGCCCTGCTCGGCACCATCGAGGCCATCCACGCCTGCCAGCGCCGGCTCGAGCAGGCCCTCGTCTTCGCCAGCATGAAGAGCGACGAGGACACGCGCATCGGCGAGAACACGGCGCGCAAGGGACGCGTGTCGAGCCTGGCCGTGAAGTTCTCCGAGGCGGTGTCGTGGTTCGAGTCCGAGGTGCTCGAGATCGCGCCCGAGCGCCTGGCTGAACTCGTGGCCGAAGACGACGGCCTGCGCCTCTACGACCACTTCTTCCACAACATCCACCGCAGCCGCGCCCACACCCTCACCGCCGACCAGGAGGCCCTCCTGGCCGGGGCCGGGCTCATGGCGCGGGGGGCGGGCCAGGTCTTCAACGCCTTCGACAACGCCGACCTCGAGTTCGACCCGATCACCGACGAGCACGGCGACCAGGTGGCCCTGACCAAGGCCCGCTACTACAAGTTCATCAAGTCCCGCGACCGCGGCGTCCGGCAGGCCTCGTTCGAGAACTTCCTCGACGCCTACGGCGCCCTGAAGAACACCCTCGCGGCGAACATGGACGCCAACGTGAAGAACCACGTCTTCTTCGCGCGGGCGCGCCGCCATCCGGGCACCCTCGAGGCGGCCCTGCACCCGGACGGCGTGCCGCCCGAGGTCTTCCACTCGCTCATCGAGACCGTCGGCGACCACATCACCACCGTGCATCGCTACACCGAGCTGAAGAAGAAGGTGCTCGGCCTCGACCCCCTGCGCGAGTTCGACCTCTCGGTGCCCCTCTTTTCCGACGGCGAGTTCAAGTTCGACTACGACGATGCCTGCACCATGCTGCTCGACGCCTTCGCCCCCCTCGGCCCGGACTACGTGGCGACGGTGAAGGAGGGCATCGAGACCGGCTGGATCGACGTGCACGAGAACGTGGGCAAACGCAGCGGCGGCTACAGCAACGGCGTCTACGACACGCCGCCCTACATCCTGCTCAACTGGGCCGACCAGCTGGGCGACACCTTCACCCTGGCCCACGAGCTGGGCCACTCCATGCACACCTGGCTGGCCACCCGCAACCAGCCCTACGTGTACGGCGACTACCCCATCTTCACCGCCGAGGTGGCGTCGACCTTCAACGAACTGCTGGTCATGGACCACCTCCTGAAGACGAGCGACGATCCGCGCCGCAAGCTCTACCTGCTCGACTACCACCTCTCGCAGATCAACAACACCGTCTTCCGGCAGACCATGTTCGCCGAGTTCGAGCACCGCATCCACGTGCTGGGCGAGGAGGGCGACACCCTGACCGCCGACTCCCTCGGTGCCCTCTACCAGGAGCTGCTGCACAAGTACTGGGGCCCCGAGGCCGCCTTCGACCCCGTGCGCAGTCCGCTCACCTGGACGCGCATCCCGCACTTCTTCTACAACTTCTACGTCTACCAGTACGCCACGGCGTATTCGGCGGCCGTGGCCCTGTCGCGCAAGGTGCTCGGCGGGGGCGAAGCCGACCGGGAACAATACCTCGACATCCTGCGTTCGGGATGCAGCCGCTACCCCGTCGACACCATCATGCTCGGCGGCGTGGACATGACCACCAGCCGGCCCATGGCCGACGTGATCGCGCTCTTCGCCTCCCTGATCGATCAGGTCGAGGAACTGCTCGGCTAGACGAACCGAAGGACGACACCGCATGACCAGCACCCCCTCGTGGCCGCGCCGCCGCGTCCTCGCGGCCATCGCGCTCGTCGCGGCCCTGACGGCCCTCGCGGCCGGCCCGGCCGACGCCCAGCTGCGCAAGACGAACCCCGACGTGGGCGACGGCGAGATCCGTTCGACGCCCTACCGCTATGCTTCGGAAGAGGGGCAGTTCCAGGTCACCTGGCCCAGCGGGTGCGGTGAACTGAAGATCCGGGCCAACGACGCCGACCCCTTCGCCGAGGGCGAGGAGGCCGAGATCGTCCTCGTGCAGCATGTCTCGTGCGACCAGTACGGCGTCGAGGGCGAGGGCTGTTCGGTCACGGCGTCCCTCGACGTGCGCGACCGCCAGGGCCGCCCGGCCGGACCGGCCCACGTCGTGTCCCGGGTGCGGAAGGTGCTCGAGGCGGCCGGCGTCAAGCTGGTCCGCCAGCAGGCCATCAAGAAGGAGTACCCCGACGGGCTCAAGGTCGAGGGCCTCGAGGTGTTCGGCACGGCCGCCGACGGCAGTGGCCAGTTCTGGGTGCGGGGCCTGCTCGTCTACCACGACATCTACATCCTGAGCGGGTGGAGCGCCCGGGGCGACCTGTGGGACAACCCCGAGTTCCAGACCTTCTTCAACGAATTCGTGCCCTACACGGAATAGCGGCCCGCCGGCATTCCGGATCGGCCCGACCGCCGCTATACTGGGGGCATCGCTTCGCCCCGGAACCCCACCGACGAGGATCCATCGCATGACCCGTTTGCCTTCCCCCTTCCGCGCTCTCCGGCTGCCGCGTCTCGCCGTGGCCGTCGGGGCGCTCCTGCTGCTGGCGGGCGCGGGGGCCTCCGCGCTCCGCGCCCAGGATCCGGCCGACGCCGCGGCCGCCGACCGGGCCCGCGAAGCCACGGCCGGCGCCGTCGACACGCGCCAGGCCACCCAGCAGCGACAGGATGCCTGGCAGGACGAGCAGGACGCCCTCGCGGCCCGCTTCCGCAGCGCGAAGGCCGGCGTGGCCTGGCTGCAGGACCGGCGCGACGAGGAGCAGGCCCGCGTGGCCGCCGCCGAGGCGCGGGTCGCCGAGTTGGCGCGCCGTCTCGACGAGGCCGAGCGTCTAGAGGCCAGCCTGCAGGACACCCTGCTGGTGATCTTCGACCGTCTCGCCGCGGACGTCGACCGCAGCCTGCCCTTCCTGCCGGCCGAGCGCCAGGGCCGCCTCGAGAGCCTCTCGCGCGAGCTCGTCCAGCCCGACACCGCGGCCGGCGAGAAGCTGCGCCGCCTGCTCGAGGCCCTGCAGGTCGAGACCGGCTACGGCGCCACCGTCGAGGTGTACCAGGACCGCATCACCGTCGGCGGCGAGGAGATCTTCGCCGACATCCTGCGCCTCGGCCGGGTCGCCCTCTTCTGGCGCACCCCCGACGGCGACCGCGTCGGCACCTGGGACCCGGGCGCCGCCGCCTGGACCGAGCTCTCCGGCGCCCACAAGCGCAACCTCGGCCTGGCCGTCGACATGGCCACGCGCCGCCGCCCGGTCGAACTCGTGGAACTGCCGCTCGGGAGGGTCGCGCCATGAAGACCCGCCTGCTGACCGGCGCCGTTCTCGCCGTGTTGTCGGCCGCCACGTTGGGGGTCGCCCTGCCGGCCGCCGCTCAGGACATCCGCGAGGCCGCCCGCGCCGCCGAAGCCGACCGCAACGCCGCCGCCGAGGAAGCCGCCCGCGCCGAGGCCGCCATCGTGGCCGACCGCGACCGGCTCACCGCCGAGGTCGCGCGCCTCGAGGCCGAACAGAAGGCCCTCGAGGACGAGATCGCCGTCCTGCGCCGCCGCCAGGATGAGCTCGAGATCCGCCGGGCCGACATGGCCGACCAGTGGTCGCGCCGCGAGCTCGGCTTCCGGGAGATCAGTGGCAACGTGCGCGTGGCCGCCCGCGACCTCGAATCGCTGCTCAAGGCCTCGCCTCTCGACGCGGGCGCCGAAGGCCGCCTCGAACGCGTCCGCCCGCTCCTGGACACGGGCTACTTCCCCGACATCGACGACATCACCGGCATGGCCGACGTCTTCATGGACGAGATGCGCCGCAGCGGCCAGGTCACCCGCCGCTCCGGGGCGTTCGTCGGCCGCGACGGCCGCGAGACCAGCGGCGAGATCTTCCAGACCGGCAAGTTCACCACCGTCTACCGCACCCCGGACGAGACCGGCTTCCTCACCTGGAGCCCCGACGGCCGCCGCCTCTTCGCCCTGGCCGACCTGCCGCCGCGCGGCGTCGCCCGGGCCCTGGACCGCTACCTCGACGGCGGCGCCGACGCGGTGCCCGTCGACATGAGCGGTGGCGCGGCCCTGCGCCAGCTTGGCCAGGGCACGAACCTCGTCGAGCAGATCCGGGCCGGCGGGCCGGTCGTGTGGCCGATCCTGGTCATCGGCGTGCTTGCCCTGGCGCTCATCCTGTTCAAGGCCGTCTTCATGAGCCGCCTGCACGGCAACACCGACCGCCTCATGGGCGAGGTGAACCGCCTGGCCGCCGCCGGCGACTGGTCCGCCTGCGAGAAGCTCGTGGCCGATGACGCCGGCCGCTCCGGCGCCGTGGGCCGTGTCATCAGGGCCGGACTCGCGGCCCGCGACGACGACCGCGAGACCCTCGAAAGCACCCTGCAGGAAGCCATCCTGCACGAGCTGCCCGGCGTGCAGCGCGGGATCGCCATGCTCGCCGTGCTCGGCGCCGTGGCGCCGCTGCTCGGCCTGCTCGGCACGGTCACGGGCATGATCGACACCTTCCGCGTCATCACCCTCTTCGGCACCAGCGACCCGAAGCTCATGTCCGGCGGCATCTCCGAGGCGCTGGTGACCACCGAACTGGGCCTGGCCGTGGCCATCCCCATCATGCTGTGCCACACGTGGCTCTCGCGCCGCAGCGACCACCTCATCGGCGACATGGAGGAGAAGGCCGTCCAGCTCACGAACATCATCCGCAAGCGGAAGCTGGCCGGACAGCCATGACCGACCTGTACTGGCAGACCCTCGACTACCTGCGCCACGGCGGCTTCATCATGGTGCCGCTGGTGGCGGTGTCGGTGGTCATGTGGGCGCTGATCGTCGATCGGCTGCGGTCCTATGCGGCGCTGCGGCGGGATATCGACAAGGTGGGGGCGTTGTCGCAGCTCGAGCGTGAGTTGTCCCGGTCCGGCGATGTGTTGCCCGGGCAGCATGAACACGGCCCCGGGGCCGTCGACGCCAGCCTTCCGGGCGCCCCGCCCGAGTCCCGCGGGCAACACGCCGCCGCGAACATCCCCTCGCACCCCGCCGGCCTCCGCGCCACCCTCGTCCGCGAGTTCCTCGCCGAGCGCACCGGCGACCGCGACCTCGACCGCGACATCCTCGGCCACTGCGCCCTGCGCCTCGGTCGCGAACTCGACGAGCACCGCGCCACCATCGCCGTGCTGGCGGCCGTGGCGCCGCTGCTCGGCCTGCTGGGCACCGTCCTGGGCATGATCGAGACCTTCGACGTCATCGCCCTCTTCGGCACCGGCAACAGCCGGGCCCTCGCCAGCGGCATCTCGGTGGCGCTGATCACCACCCAGACCGGCCTGCTCGTGGCCATCCCGGGGCTGCTCATGAGCAACCGCCTCGGCCGCGCCGCCGAGCAGCTCCACACCGGACTCGAGGAGACCCACGCCGCCCTGGAGCGGTGTCTCGCCCCGAAGGAGAAGACGGCATGATCGACGTGCGCAAGTCCCTGCGCGGCGGCAACGGCAACGTGGACATCAACATGGGCCCGCTGGTGGACATGGTGTTCCTGCTGCTGATCTTCTTCGTCGTCACCACCAGCTTCGTCAAGGAGACGGGCATCGACGTGCAGCGCTCCACTGCGGCCACCGCCGAGGTGAAGGAGCGCGGCAACATCCTGCTCGGCGTGAACGCCGACGGCGAGATCTACTTCGAGGGCAAGCGCATCGACGTGCGCAGCGTGCGCGCCCTGGTCGAGCGGGCCCTGGCCGAGGACCCCGAGGCGGGCGTGGTCGTGGTCGCGGACAAGGACTCCAACACCGGCGCCGTGGTCGAGGCCATGGACCAGTGCCGGCTGGCGGGCGCCCGCAGCGTGAGCCTCGCCGCCAAGCGGGTCGAGGAGGGCTGAGCCGTGCACTTCTGGCGCTCTCCGCAACGCCTGGTGCCCGCCGTCGTCGCGGCGCTGGTGCTCAACGCCGCGCTGCTGGCCTCGGCGGCGCTGCTCGCGCGGGAGCGCCCCGTCGTCACCGACCTCACCGAGCCCGTGGGCGTGAACCTCGTCACCCTCAAGCCGGCCACGCCGCCCCGCCCGCCCGAGAAGCGCGAGACGCCGCCGCCCCGGCCCAAGCCCAAGCTGAAACCCGACTTCACGCCGGAACTGGCCCGACCCAGCCTCGACGCCCCCGACCCGACGGCCATCCGCGTCGAGCTCGATCCGTCCCTGCTGCAGGGCGGCCCCGCCACCGGCGGCTTCGTCTTCAACGCGTCCGACCTGGACACGCCGCCCCGCGCGGTCGTGCGCTCGAACCCGGTCTACCCCTACAAGGCCCGGCAGCGCAACATCGAGGGTGTCGTCGAGGTGCGCTTCCTCGTGGGGGCCGACGGCAGCATCAGCAACATCTCCATCATCAGCTCCGACCCCCAGGGGCTCTTCGACGACGCCGTCATGAAGACCATCCCCAACTGGCGCTTCCGGCCGGGGGTGCTCGACGGCCAGGCGGTGCCGTCGTGGGTCGTCACCGCGGTCGAGTTCAGGCTGGGGGGTTGAGATGGTGCGTGCCGGACGGATCGCCGCGCTGCTGCTCCTGGCCGGAGTTTTGGCCGCCGGTCCCGGCGCCCCGATCGCTCGCGCCGCCCCACCCGACGACACCGCCGCCCTGCGCGCCGAGCAGCAGGCGCTCGAGTCGGGCGACGGCCTGAGCAGCCGGGCCCAGCGCGTGCTCTTCCAGGCCCGCACCCGGCAGGACGACGGCAATCACGGCGAAGCCGCCGCCGCCCTCGAGGAGTGGCTCGCGGGCGATCCCGGCCGCGACCACCATCTGCTGCGCTTCACCCTCGCGGTGAGCCAGCTCGCCCTCGACCGCCCCGCCGACGCGGCGGCGAATCTCGAGCGCGCCGTGGCCCTGGCGCCGCGCTACGGGCGGGCCTGGCTGCGCCTAGGCGAAGCGGACTACGCCACGGGGAACTTCGCCCGCGCCGGCGAAGCCTTCGCGCAGGCCTACGACCTGAGCCCCGGCCGCGAGCCCGAGCTGCTCTACTACGCGGGGGCGAGCCTGCTGGCCGCCGGCCGCGCCGCCGACGCCACCGACACCCTCGCGCGCCTCGTCGCATCCCATCCCGACCGGCCCGAGTTCGCCTGGTACCAGGCCCTCATCGCGGCCGCCGTCGATGCCGACCAGCCGGCGCGCGCCGAGAAGGCCCTCGCCGATCTCATCCGCGCCCACCCGAACGATCCGGCCGTGTGGGACCTCGCCTACCGCTTCCACGCCGGCCAGGCCGACTACGAGCAGGCGGCGGTGCACCTGGCCGTGGCCGGACGCCTGCGCGACCTCTCGCGCGACGAGCTCGAGCAGCTCGGCGATCTGTACGCGGTGATCGGCGTACCGCTCGAAGCGGCCCGGGCCTACGAACGGGCCTTCGCCGCCGGCGCCGAACCGGCGCCCGAAGCCTACCGCAAGCTGGCGTCGGCGTGGCTCGCGGCCCACGAGTCCGAAGCGGCGCGCGCCACCCTCGACCGCGCCCTCACGGCGCGGCCCACGCCGAAGCTGTGGGCGTTGAAGGGGGATCTCGAATACCGGGCCGGAGACTACGACGCGGCCGATGCCGCCTACGCCGCCGCCCTCGCCCTCGACGACGCCTTCGGACGGGGCCACCTCATGCGCGGGTACTGCGCCTACGAACGCGACCGCCGCGCCGAGGCCCGCGCCCATCTGGAGCGGGCGGCGGAGTTCCCCGACCAGGCCCGGTCGGCGCGCAGCCTGCTCGCCCGCCTCGACGAAGCGCCGTAGCCTCCCGCGCGCCCTACTTCGCCGTCAACGCCACGTACTCCGCCATGTAGCCGACGACCGCCCCGCCGTGGCTCGCCAGCGGCAGCCAGGCGTGCCCGGTGCGGCGCCGCACCTCGCCCCAGGCCAGTCCGGCGGCCAGGATGCCGCCCGCCATGAGCACCACGGCGCCGGGCTCGCCGGTCAGGCGGGCCAGGGTCAGCACGTGGTAGCTGGCGTACAGCAGCGCGGGCACGACGACGCCGAGGAGGACGGGCGGCCTCCCGTCGGGCCGGGCCGCGGCGAACACGCCGGGCGCCCAGCCCCGCCAGAAGAGCTCCTCGGAGGCCGCGTTGACCACGGCCATGAAGGCCAGCAGGGCCCCCAGCTGGTCGGCCCGCACGCCCCAGCCGGCGACCACCTCGGCCAGCCGGCCCGCGTCGAGGAACGCGCCCTGCGTCGCCAGCAGGAAGCCCGCTGTCGCGACTGCGGTGCCCAGGCCGAGGATCACCGCCGCCGTGCGCCCGCCCCACCGCGGAGCGTCCGGCGGCACCGCCAGGCCCACGAGCCGGGCGTGTTCCCGCAAGCCGCGCCCGCCGGCCAGCGACGTCGCCAGAGGGAGCACGAGGCAGATCCCCACCTGGTACAGGGCGAAGGTCCACCACACGCTGCGCAGTCCCTCGAGGGCGACCACGACCACCGCGGGCGCGACGGCCATGGCACCGAGCACGAGGCGGCGCAGGGCGGGTGAGGTGGGGGGCATCGGCGATCTCCGTCCGGGTTGCGGGGCCGCCTCAGACTACCACCAACGATCCGCCCGTCCACCCCCATGGCGCATCCGGCCGCGAGTTGCTAGACTGCCCCGCGACGCCACCGACCACCCCGCTCCGGGAAGCCGCCATGGACAAGGCCTGCATCACCAAGAAGCCCCAGGGGCTGTCCGTCTTCGAGAAGTACCTCACCGCCTGGGTGCTGCTGTGCATCGCGGCGGGCATCGTGCTGGGCAAGGTCGCGCCCCAGCTCGCGCGCACCCTCGACGGCCTGACGATCGACGCCGGCGGCGCCCCCGTCGTCTCGATCCCCATCGCCGTCTGCCTCTTCTTCATGATGTACCCCATCATGGAGAAGATCGACTTCGGCGAGGTGGTCCAGGCCGGCAAGAGCGCCAGGCCGGTCACCCTCACGCTGGTGATCAACTGGCTGATCAAGCCCTTCACCATGGTGGCCATCGCGGCGTTCTGCCTGGGCTCGGTCTTCAAGGGCCTGATCGGCCCGGACGCCGTGGATCTCGTGAAGATGCCCTTCGGCCTCGACCTGCCCGTGGGCGCGGTCCACGGCGTGGGCACGGTCGTCCTGCACGACGGGGTGAAGATGCTGGAAGTCCCGCTGTGGCGCAGCTACCTGGCCGGCTGCATCCTGCTCGGCATCGCGCCCTGCACGGCCATGGTGCTGGTCTGGGGGTACCTCGCCCGCGGCAACGACGGCCACACCCTCGTCATGGTGGCCATCAACTCCCTCACCATGCTCTTCGTCTTCGGTCCCCTGGGCGGCTTCCTGCTCGGCGTGGGGCGCCTGCCCGTGCCCTGGCAGGCGTTGCTGCTGTCGATCGGCGTCTACGTGGCGCTGCCGCTCGTGGCCGGATTCGTCTCGCGCAAAGCCATTCTCGCCACGAAGGGCCAGGCGTGGTTCGAGCAGAAGTTCCTCCACATCCTGACGCCCATCACCATCATCGCCCTGCTGGCCACCCTGGTGCTGCTGTTCAGCTTCAAGGGGGAGGTCATCCTGGCCAACCCGCTCACCATCGTCTGGATCGCGGTGCCGCTGTTCATCCAGACCGTGGTCATCTTCGCCCTCGGCTACTTCGTGGCGCAGAAGCTGGGCCTCGGCTACGCCGACGCCGCGCCCACGGCCATGATCGGCGCCTCGAACCACTTCGAGGTGGCCATCGCCACGGCCACCATGCTCTTCGGGCTCAGCTCCGGCGCGGCCCTGGCCACCGTCGTGGGCGTGCTGATCGAGGTGCCGGTGATGCTCATGCTCGTGCGCATCTGCCTGCGCACCGAGGGGTGGTTCGCGCGGGACTGAGGTGGCCGGCCCGTTCCAGAAAAATACGCCGCGGCCCCCAAAGGCCGCGGCATTCGTCATCCGGGTCGGTGCTGGTTGTCCGTCCTTACCCTTCCCGGATGACCTCCACGAGAAACTCCGCCGCCTTGTCGTTGTCGTAGCGCCCGATCCAGAACAGCACGTTCTGCCGGATCTCCGGATCCTTCTCCTGCCGCGCGATGGCGATCAGGGCGTCGAGGGCCTCGTCGCTGTCCTGCCGCGAGATCACGTGGCAGATCTGCAGCTTCATGTCGTGGCTCTCGGTGCCCCGGTACATCTCGACCAGGGTCGACAGGGGCATGTCCTGGCGGCGCGCCATGAAGTGCAGGGCCTGGCCGCGCAGCTCGTCGTCGGCCGCGGGGTTGTTGACCAGGTCGCGCAGCACCGTGGCGGGCAGCTCGCCGTCCAGGCGCGACAGGGCGAACAGCGCCGCCTCCATCACCTCGCGTTCGTCCGACGAGCGGAGCAGCTCGGCCGCCAGCTTGGCCGTCTCCTCGTCGCGATTGCTGTGGGCGAGGCCGAACAGGGCCTGGGCCCGGATGTCCGGATCCTTCTGCGGGTTGCGCGCGATGCTCGCCAGCAGCTCGAAGGCGCGGTCGCCGCCGTGCCGTCCGATGGCGAACATGGCCGCCTCGTCCACCTGCCGGTCCTGGCTCTTCTCGAAGAGCTCGACCAGGGCGTCGAGGGCCCGCTCGGAGTCCTGCTGCGACAGGCACATGACGATCTCCGTGAGCATCTCCGGCTCCTCGGTGGTGCGCATCATCTCGATCAGCAGGTCGGTGCTGCGCGCGTCGTCCATGCGGCACAGCACGAACAGGGCGTTGCGGCGGATCTCCAGCGAATCGTCGGTGTTGCCGCGCACGATGTCCTCGAGCAGGGGCAGGGCGCGATCCGGGTTCATCTGCATGAGGGCGTGCAGGGCCTGGATGCGCGTCTCCTCCCGGATGCGGTCCTCCTCGCTCATCTTCTCGATCTCGGTGATGGCCTCGATCTCGCCGCGTTCGGCCATCTCGGCGTAGAGGCGGGCCAACAGGGCCTCGCCGTCGCGGGCGGTCTCGGCTTCGGGGAACTCGGCCAGCTGGCGCTTCAGCAGCTCCACCGCGCGCCGGTTCTCGTCCATGCGCTGCATGCGGTAGCGGGCGAAGGCTTCCCAGTACAGGGCGTTGCCCGCCAGCTCGGCCTCGTGGCTCGCCCGCGACACCTCGTGCATCAGCTCGGCCGCCTGCTCGTACCTGGCCCGGTTCAGGGCGGCCCGCGCCTCCTGCATCTTGCGGTCGAGCTCGGCGCGCCGCTCGGCGAGATGCCGCTCCTGCGCCTCGCGCTCGGCCCGCGTGGGCTCGGTCTGGCCCAGGGCGTAGCCGGCGCAGGCCAGGGCGAGCACGACGAACCCGATGGCGACGATCCGGACGATGTTGTGGTTCCGCAGTTCCATGGTGTTCCCTTTCTAGAGCGGACGCCGGGCGCCCTCAGCGGCGGCCAGCCGCAGGCGGTCCAGGGTCGCGCGTTCCTTCAGGCCGTCGTTGATGAAGGCCCGGTCGCGGTCGCAGTTCTCGCGCGAGAGGCCGACGATCTGGGCCAGCACGAGTTCGAGTTCGTCGAGGAGGGGACGCAGGGTCGGGTCCTGCGCCACGGGCGTGTCCAGGAGCAGGCGGGTCTGCAGCAGCATGCCGGCGGCCCACGACGGGGCGTCCTGCATGTCGGACGCGCCGCAGTTCCGCACGCGGAAGTCGGTCAGGCGCGCATCGGCCCGGCCGAAGAGGTCGGCCGCGGCCAACTGGTAGAGCTCGGCGGTGCGGTCGCGCCCGGGGGCCGTCGGGGTCGCCGCGGTGGTCGCCGGCGGGGTGTTGCCCGCCAGTTCGGGACCCGGCGTCGTGGGCGCGGTCATGCGCCCGATGGCGATGCCGAACACGAGCACGGCCGCCACGGCGCCGCCGAGGCGCCACCACCGCGAGGCGCCGCCCCGGTCGCCCGCGAAATCGGGCCGCGCGATCGTGCGGCGATCGCCGTCGTCGACAACCGCCTGTCCGCGCCGTTCCTGCCGGGCCGCGTCGATGCGCGCCCACATGCGGTCCCGCGGCACCGGCGGGGGGGCGTTCACGTCGCTCACCAGGTCTTCCCAGTCGTCTCGGGTGCTCATGGTGTCATTCCGCTTCCAGTTGGAGATCCGGTCCGGTCAGCAGCGCGCGCAGTTTCTCCCGCGCCCGCGACAGCCGCGCCTTGGCCGTGCCCACGGGGGTGCCCATGGCCGACGCGATCTCGTGGTGGGTGTAGCCTTCCATGTCGTGCATGACGAAGACCAGCCGGTGGTTGTCGTCGAGGCCGTCGATGGCCCGGTGCAGCCGCCGCCGCAGGTCCGGATCCCGCTCGCCGCCCGCCGCCGGCCGCTCGGGCAGCTCGTCCCGCAGCGACTCGACGCCCTGGCGCCGCTTGCGCTGCTGCAGCGCCGACAGGATCACCGAGGTCGCCACCCGGTGGAGCCAGCCCCCGAAGGGGCCGTCGCCCCGGAAGTCGGCCAGCCGGTCGAAGGCCCGGATGAACGTGTCCTGGGTCAGGTCCTCGGCCTGGGTGGCGTCGCCGCTCATGCGGTAGGCCAGCCGGAACACGCGCTCCACGTGCCGGTCGTACAGCTCCCGCTCGGCGGCGGCGTCCCCCGCGAGGATCCGCCCGATCAGTTCGCGATCGTCCAAGGCCCCGTCTTCCGCGTTCGCCCGGGCCGTCGCCCGGGTCCGGTCATGCATGATCGAACACCCCTATGACACGCTCCGGCCGCGAAGGGTTGCGTCGTGGCGCGGAAAATGTGTACACCCCTGCCCCCCAGCCGTTTAACGAGAAAGAATATCATCGATCAATACCTGATAATTTTTTAACCTTTACCGTTTGCTTTCAATGGGAATTGGATTACTTTTGTTCAAACAAAAACTTTTCGGCCGAAGACACAAGCAGGCCCCAACCCGACGAGGACACACCGGACATGCCCGCGAACCTGAAGGTCAGCGCCAGCCTCGAGGACTACCTCGAAGCCATCTACCATACGGTGGAGGCCAAGGGCGCCGCGCGGGCCAAGGACATCGTCATGCGGCTCGGCGTGCACAACTCGTCGGTCACCCAGGCCCTGCGGTCCCTGTCCGAGAAGGAACTCATCAACTACGCCCCCTACGACGTCATCACCCTCACCGACCGCGGCGAGCGCATCGCGCTGGACGTGGTGAAGCGGCACACGACGCTGTCCGCGTTCCTGCATAAGGTGCTCGGTCTGCCGGACACCGATGCCGACGAGGGCGCCTGCCTGATGGAGCACGCCGTCAATCCCCTGATCATGGAGCGCCTGGTCAAGTTCGTGGAGTACTTCGACAAGTGCCCCCTGAACGACGTGCGCTGGGACGACGAAGTGGGCTTCTTCTGCGGCAAGAGCGACGACGACAAGGGCGGACACAACTGCGGCCGCGACGTGTGCGGCCACCCCCTGGACATCGAGGAACTGACCCGCCTGAAGAACGCTTCGGACGGGTCGGCGGAGGAATGATCATGCCGTTGACGATGGTTCACGAGGGCACCACGGCCGTGCTCCGGTCGATCGAGGGCGGACGCCAGTTGCGCAGCCGCCTGGCGGCCCTCGGTCTCATGCCCGGCACCGAGCTGGAGGTCGTCCAGAACTCCGGCCACGGTCCGTTCGTGGTCGCGGTGCGGGGCAGCCGCATCGTCATCGGGCGGGGCATGGCCTCGCGCATCGCCGTCGAACACTGATTCCCGCGCGAAGCCGGTCCCTGCGACCGGCTTTTGCGGATCCGGAGATTTTGTCGTGACAAAAACCGCGGAGCAGGTCTTCACCGTCGCCGTCGCCGGCAATCCCAACGCCGGCAAGACGACGATCTTCAACAACCTGACGGGAGCCAGGCAGCGCGTCGGCAACTATCCCGGCGTCACGGTCGAGTGGAAGGAGGGTTCCTGCAGGCGCGGCGACCTGGCCCTCAAGCTCGTCGATCTGCCCGGCACCTACAGCCTGACCGCGTACTCCGAAGAGGAGCTGGTCGCCCGCGACTATCTCCTGAACCGCACCCCCGACGTGGTGGTCGACGTCGTCGACGCCTCGAACCTCGAGCGCAACCTCTTCCTCACCACGGAACTCCTCGAGATCGGCTGCCCGGTCATCGTCGTGCTGAACATGGCCGACGTGGCCCGCGACCGCGGCTTCCAGATCGACATCGCCGGCCTCTCCGAGCGGCTCGGCGTGCCGGTGGTGCCGGCGGTGGGCAACCGCGGCGAGGGCATGGACGACATCATCGAGGCCGTCAGCCGCGTCATGGCGAGCACGGCCTCGTTGCCCGGCCCGGCCGAGCAGTGCCGCGACGCCGGGCCCGGCCCGGCCTCGTTCGCGTCGGCCCAGGCGGGCGAACGCCGGGCAAGGGTCGATTTCGGCCCCGTCGTCGAGGGCCTCGTCGAACGCATCACACCCTATCTGCCCCCCAGCCCGCACCAGCGCTGGCAGGCCCTGAAGCTCATCGAGTCCGACCCGCAGGTGCTCGGCTCCCTCATCGAGCCCGGGGCCCGCGAGGCCGTGCTCGGCCTGGTCGCCGAGTTCCAGGCCGACCTGACCGACGAGCCCGACATCATGATGGCCCGCCGGCGCTACGAGCATCTCGGCGCCGTATGCGCCGCCGTCTGCCGCCAGCCCGGCGAGCGCCGCGTCACGCGCAGCGACCGGATCGACCGCGTGGTCATGCATCCGGTGTGGGGCGTGCCCATCTTCCTGGCGACCATGTACATCGTCTTCACCCTGACCTTCACCGTCGGCACCCCGTTCATGGACCTCATCGACCAGGGCTTCGGCTGGCTCGCCGACACCCTGCTGCGCGTGTGGCCCGCGGGCCAGGCCGAGCACCTGCAGTCGCTCGTGGTCGACGGCGTCATCGGCGGCGTGGGCGGCGTCATCGTGTTCCTGCCCAACATCGTGCTGCTGTTCCTGGCCATCGCCGTCCTCGAGGGCACCGGCTACATGGCGCGGGCGGCCTTCGTCATGGACCGCTTCATGTCCAAGGTCGGCCTGCACGGCAAGAGCTTCATTCCCCTGCTCATCGGCTTCGGCTGCACGGTGCCGGCGATCATGGCCACCCGCACCCTCGAGACCCGCCGCGACCGCATCATCACCATGATGGTGCTGCCGCTGATGAGCTGCGGCGCGCGCCTGCCCATCTACGCCCTGATGATCCCCGCCTTCTTCGCGCCGAAGTGGCAGGGGCCGGTGCTCTGGATCATCTACGTCACGGGCATCCTGCTGGCCATGGGCGGCGCCATGCTGCTGCGCTCGACGATGTTCCGCGGCGAGACGACACCGTTCCTGATGGAACTGCCGCCCTACCGCATGCCGACCGCCGCGAGCCTCCTGGTGCAGATGTGGACGCGCGCCTGGCTGTACGTGAAGAAGGCCGGCACGGTGATCCTCGGCGCCGCGGTCATCCTCTGGTTCCTGACCTACTTCCCCAAGCCGCCCGCCGACTACGTGCCGCCGAGCGACTTCGACCGCGCCGAGGTGGCGGCCGGCACGACCTTCGGCCAGCTCACGGACGCCGACGAGATCCAGGCCGCCGAGCTCTCCTACAGCATCGCGGGCCGGGTCGGCCGCGTGCTCGAGCCGCTCATCAAACCCATCGGGTTCGACTGGCGCATCGGCACCGCGCTGGTGGGGGCCACCGCGGCCAAGGAGGTCTTCGTCGCCCAGATGGGCATCGTCTTCGCCGTGGGCGAGGCCGACGAGACGAGCGACCACCTGCGCCAGCGCCTGCGCGACCGCTACTCGCAGCTGGTGGGCTTCTGCATCATGCTCTTCGCGCTGATCTCGACCCCGTGCATCGCCACCTTCGCCATCACGCGCCAGGAGGCGGGCTCGGTGAAATGGGCCCTGGCCCAGACCATCGGTCTGACCACCCTCGCCTGGATCATGACCTTCCTCGTCTACCAGGGCGGCCTGCTGCTGGGCTGGGGGGTGGCGTGATGGTCTTCACCGTCGAGAACATCGTCATCGGCGTGGTCGTGGCCGGCACCGTGGCCTGGGCCGTGCGTGCGGGCGTGCGCTCGGTGCGCAAGACCGGCGGCTGCTCGTCGTGCGCCACATCCGGCGACTGCCCCCTCAGCAACGACCCCGAGGCCCTCGACCGCATCGCCCGCGGCGAGGAGATGGCCCCGCCCACGGCCTGCCGCGCCGTTCCGCGGGAGTGGATCGAACTCGGCGCCCTGCCCGACGGGTCGGCAGCCGGGTCCGGAGCCGCCCCGGACGCCGCCTCCACCCGCCCGCCCCGGGCCTGAGGCCTCGAAAACCTACAGTTCCGGCGCGATCTGCCGATCTGGGAGGAAACCGAAACGGGCGTCCGCCGTCCGCCGGCGCCCCTCCTCCGACGAGAGCGGATCGGCATGCTCAAGACCTCCCACCAGGGCCTGTACCGCAACCTGTTCAAGAGCGCGAAGGTGGCCATCTTCGTGGTCGAGGGCGAGCACGGCGTCGTCATCGACAGCAACGTGCGGGCCGCCGAGCTGATGGGGGTCCGGCGCGAGGACCTCATCGGGAAATTCGTGGTCGACCTCTTCCCCGCCGACCTGCGCCCTCCCGTGAAGGACACCCTGGAAGACCTCTGGGACGAAGACGGCGTCTGTGGCTACGGCTGCCGCCTGCTGACCCCCACGGGCGCCGAGGTTCCCGTGCGCCTGGCCACCAGCGTCGTGGTCCAGGACGACCTCGCCTATCTCGCCATCTTCGCCCGGCCGGACGACGCCCGCTCCGACGAGGACCAGGTGCGCCTGCAGGAAGAGCTGCGCAAGGCCATCGAGACCGCGAATCGCCACGCGGACGAGGCGCGACGGGCGGTCGAGGGCAAGGCCCGCTTCGTGACCCAGCTCACCCACGAACTGCGCACGCCCCTGAATGGCCTGATCGGCATGTCGGCGCTGCTGTCGGAGATGGACCTCGAGGGCGAGGCGCGGCGCACCGCCGACAACGTCGCGGCCAGCGCCCAGTCCCTGCTCGACCTGGTCAACGACGTGCTCGACTTCGCCCGCGTCGAGGCGGGCAAGGCGCCGCTGCGCCGCAGTCCCTTCCATCTCGAGGACCTGCTGCGCGGCGTGCTCGGGACCTTCGCCGCCCAGGCCGTCGATCAGGAGGTGCGCTGCGAGCTGCAGCTCGACCGCGAACTGGCGCCGTGGCTCCTCGGCGACGGCGGACGGCTGCGCCAGGTCATGGTGAACCTGCTCGGCAACGCCCTGCGGGGCACGTCCGGCGGGACGGTGACCATCGAGGCCGTGCCCGTGGACGATCGCGTCCGCATCTCGGTCACGGACACCGGCTGCGGCATTGCCGACGCCGATCTGGGCCGGATCTTCGAAGGCAGCGAGGGCGGGAAGTCGCCTTCGGGCGGCACGGGCCTCGGCCTGGCCATCAGCCGCGATCTCGTCGCGCGCATGGGGGGGCAACTCGAGGTGACCAGCCGGGAAGGCTGGGGTTCGACCTTCACCTTCTCCCTCGAGCTGCCGGCCACCGTGGAGCCCGCCGTTCCGCAGCCCGGCGTGGCGCAGCTGCGCGACCGCGCCGTCGAGGAGTTCGCGGCCAGCGCCTTCGCCGACAAGCCCCGCAACCTGCGCATCCTCCTCGCCGAGGACAACAAGGTGAACCAGACCGTCGCCCTGGGCATGATGCGCAAGCTCGGGCACGAGGGAACCGCCGTCGACGACGGCCGTCACGCCCTCATGGCCCTCGCCTCGGGCGACTACGACGTCGTGTTCATGGATCTGCAGATGCCCGAGCTGGGCGGCCTCGAGACGACGCGCCGCATCCGCGCCGGGGAGGCGGGCGAGCGCTACCGGGACATCCCCATCGTGGCCATGACCGGACACGCCACCCGCCGCGACCGGCAGGCCTGCATCGAGGCGGGCATGAACGGCTACGTGGCCAAGCCCATCAGCAGCGAGCGCATCGACGAGGCCATCGACCAGCTCTCGACCTTCGGCGGTGTCGAGGACAGCCGCGGTGCCCCGTTCACGCCCGTCAAGCTCATCAGCCAGATGAACGGCGACACCGATCTGGCCGCCGAGATCCTCGGCGTGTTCCGCGAGGACACCGCGGCACGCCTGACCCGCATCGCCGACGCCCTGTGCAACTACGCCTTCGAGGCCGTCGTCCACGAGGCGCGCGCCATCGAGGGCGGCGCCCTGAACGTGTGCGCGGAGATCATGGTGAACCTGTCGCGCGAGCTGCTGCGTGCCGCCGAGCAGAAGGAGAACGAGTCGGCCGAAGCCCTCGTCGCCGAGATGCGGGGTGAATTGACGGGCATGGTCATCGACTAGCCGGCACCGCCGAATCCCGGCGGATGCCGCCGGTGCCACTCCGTCGCCTGCTCGTACGCCCGGGCCACCGCCATGACGGTGGCCTCGTCGTACAGACGCCCCACGAAGCCGATCGAGTGGGGTGCGTTCTCCTCCCGGAAGCCGGCCGGCACCACCACCTGCGGGTGCCCCGTCAGGTTCGTCAGCAGCAGGTTGGGGCCCGCGAAGCTGGGCGTCACGTACACGTCGACCTCCCGGAACACCCGCGCCATCATCTCCATCAGCGCCACGCGGTGCCGGTTGGCCTGGATGTACTCGACCGCCGGAATGAACTGGGCCGCACGGAACACGTTCGGCCAGGCGTTGCGCACCTGGCGCGCGAGCTCGTCGTCCCGGCCGGACAGGGTGAGTTCCTGGAACGCGGCGGCGGCCTCGGCCGAGAGCACGAAGCCGAGGTCGTAGAGGTCGAAGCCGAGCTCGTCCACCGGCAGTTCGATGGGCACGAGATCGGCGCCGGCGCGCCGCAGCACGTCGAGGGCGGCGGAATCGAGGTCGGCCCCCGCGTACTCCTCGGCGAAGGCGCTCGCCACGTAGCCGATCCGCAGTCCGGCGAGCCCGCGCCGGGCGTCGAAAGCGAACGGCCGGTCGACGGTCGTGGGATCGAGCAGGTCGCGCCCGTGGATGGCGTCGAAGACCAGGGCGCAGTCCTCCACCGAGCGGGCGATGGGCCCGAGCTTGTCCATGGACCAGCTCAGGGCCATGGCGCCGTGGCGACTCACCCGGCCGAACGTGGGGCGCAGGCCGGTCACGCCGCAGCGCGTGCTCGGCGAGACGATCGAGCCCCACGTCTCCGACCCGATGGCGAAGGGCACCAGCCCCGCCGAGACCGCCGCCGCCGACCCTGCCGACGAGCCGCTGCTGCCCTGTGCGGGATTCCACGGATTGCGGGTCATGCCGCCGAACCACACGTCGCCCCAGGCCAGGGCGCCGAGGCTGAGCTTGGCCACGAGCACCGCGCCGCGCTCCTCGAGCAGGGCCACCACCGTGGCGTCCTCGTCGAACTCCTGGTGGCGGTACGGCTCGGCGCCCCACGTCGTCGGCGCGCCGGCGACCGCCAGCAGGTCCTTCGCCCCGAACGGGATGCCGTGCAGCGGGCCGAGGTCCTCGCCCCGGGCGAGCATCGCGTCGAGCTCGCGGGCCTGGGCGCGGGCGCGATCGGGCAGCGGCGTCACCACGCAGTGCAGCTCCGGGTCGTACCGCCCGAGCCGGGCCAGGGCCAGGTTCGTCAGTTCCAGGCACGTCACCTGTCCGGTATGGACCAGCGCCGAGAGCTCCGTGATCGAGGCGAACGCCAGCTCGTCCAGGTCGGCCGGCCGGACCACTTCGGGCGCGGGCGACCACCGCGGGGGGCCGTCAGCGAGCCCGGCGGTCGGTCCGGTCAGGAGTTCAGGATCGAAACGCAGCGCCGGCCGCATCGCGTTCGGGGGCAGCGCCTCCCGCAGACGGCGGTAGCTGTCGCGCTGCTCGACCAGATCGGAATTCATCGAATCGACCTCGGCCTCGGTCATGGCGAGGCCGAGCACTTCGGCGGCGCCCGCGACGTCGCGGCGGGCGAACCTTTCGTCGGGGTTCGTCTCGCCGCAGCCGGCGAAGGGGAGAACGGCGAGCACAACGAGGCAGGCGACGGCACGACGCATGGCGGACCTTTCGGCTGGAGTGGCGGCGTGATTGTCGACGAAGCGGAGGGGGCGGTCAACGGGGACGCGCGGCGTCCGGTCAGTCCCCGCCGATCCCCTTCAGCAGTGCCGCGTTGTCGGGGTACTTGTCGAGCAGCTTGAGCATGCCCTCCATGCCGCTCTTCGGGTCGACGGCCACCGCGCGCCGCCGCAGCAGCGTCAGGGCGTGGTAGGCGTCCTCGTCGAAGAGCAGGTCGTCGCGGCGGGTGCCGCTCTGGCGCACGTCGATGGCGGGGTAGATGCGGTTCTCGGCCAGCATGCGGCTCAGCACGATCTCGCAGTTGCCGGTGCCCTTGAACTCCTCGAAGATCATGTCGTCCATGCGGCTGCCCGTGTCCACGAGCGCGGTCGCGATCACCGTCAGCGAACCGCCGCCCTCGATGTTCCGCGCCATGCCGAAGAACTTGCGCGGGATCTCCAGCGCCCGCGAGTCGAGTCCGCCGCTCATGGTCCGGCCCGAACCCTTGCCGCTCTGGTTGAAGGCCCGCCCCATGCGCGTGATGCTGTCCACGAGCACGACCACGTCGTGGTGGCACTCCACTTCGCGCACCGCCTGGGAGATGGCCATCTGCGCCAGGCGCACGTGGTCGGCCACGCTCTGGTCGGCGCTGCTGGCGAGCACCTCGGCATCGGTGGCGCGCCGGAAGTGGGTGACCTCTTCGGGCCGCTCGTCGATCAGCAGCACCACGACGCGGGTCTCCGGCGAATCCTCGCGGATGGCGTGGGCCAGGTTCTCCAGGATGGTCGTCTTGCCGGCCTTGGGGGGCGAGACGATGAGGCCGCGCGTGCCCCGGGCGATGGGTGCGATCAGGTCGATGATGCGCATGGACGGGTTGCCGTCCCTGCCGAGGTCGAAGCGCCGCTCGGGGTTGAGCGCCGTCATGTCGGTCAGGGCCCGCCGCTGCGCGAACTCCTGGGGCGAAACGCCGCACACCGCGTCGACCCGTTCGAGCCGCAGGCCCTTGCGGCCCTTGCCGACGGGGCCCGTCACCAGCGCCCCGGTCGAGAGGTTGAACTTCTGGATCACCGCCTGCGGGACGAAGGGATCGTCGCGGTCGGGCGCGAACGAGCGGGCGGGGTCGCGCAGGAAGCCGCCGCCTTTCTGCATCACTTCGAGAACCCCGGTGACGGGGCTGGTCGTGTTTTCGGGCATCGGGAAACCGATCCTGCTGAGGGGCCGGGGTGGTGGTCGGCCAAACATACGGCAACAGCGTGCCCGCGGACAGGATTTTTCGAGGCCGGGACGCTCCCCATTCGGGCTCGACGGGAAAGCGCGCGGTCCCTAGTATCGGGCCGTTCCCCCGCACCAGGCGACCACGATCCGCAGCGGAGCCGCAGATGCACTACATCCTCTTCTACGACTACGTCGAGAACATCCTCGACCGCCGCGTCCCCCACCGCGACGGCCACCTCGGACTGGTCCGGGGCCACGTCGCCCGCGGCGAGATCGTCCTGGCCGGCGCCTTCGCCGAGCCGGCCGACGGCGCGGCCTTCGTCTTCGAGGTCGACGACCCCGGCGTGATCGAGGCGTTCGTGGGCCAGGACCCCTACGTGGCTGCCGGGCTGGTCACCGCCTGGCGCATCCGGCCCTGGACGGTCGTGGTCGGTTCGGCTCTCTGACCGGACGCGAGCCACCCACGGCACCGGAGTCGACGGCGCCGCGGGTGGTCGACCGGGAAGGGGGACTCCCGGGCTAGCGTTTCGGTTGCGAGGCCGCCAGGTCGGCCGCCTGCCTGACCAGCCGGCGCAGGTCCGCCAGCTTCTCCGTGTCGTAGCCGCCGGCGTTCCGCGCCTCGAGCAGCAGGCGGTCCACCTCGGGCACCAGCGCCGCGGCGTCGCGGCCCTTCGCCCAGTAGCTTCCCCGCAGGATCTCCGCGAACTCGGCCACGACCGTCTGGACCCGCAGGGCCAGGCTGCCGTCCGCGGCGTCGGCGGAGACGTCGCCCCGCCGGAGGGGGCGCTCGATCTCGGTCACCATGCCGGCATGGGCCGTGTCGTGCGCCGGCGCCTCCCAGCGGAGCCTGATGGTGCCGATCCGTTCGCGGGCGTCGCCACCGCGCCGTGCCGACAGATCCACGCCGTCCCATTCGGGGGCTTCGGCGTCTTCGAGTTTCACCTCGTACAGGGCCGTGACCTGATGGTCGGCTCCGACCTCGCCGGCGTCGACGGCGTCGTTGCGGAAGTCCTCGTCGGCCACGTCCCGGTTCTCGTACCCCAGCAGGCGCCAGCGCCGCACCCGGGCCGGATCGAACTCGACCTGCACCTTCACCTCGCGGGCGATGGTCTGCAGACGGCCGGTCAGGTTCTCGCGGAACACCCGGTCGGCTTCCTCCTGCGAGTCGACGTAGGAGTAGTTGCCGTCGCCCTGGTCGGCGAGCTTCTCCATGAGCACGTCGTTGTAGTTGCCCATGCCGAAGCCCACGGTCGACAGGGTGATCCCCTCGTCCGAGGCCCGCCGCACCGCGTCGAGAATGCCCCCGGCCTCGGTGCTGACGCCGTTGTTCGCCACGCCGTCCGAACACAGGATCAGGCGGCTGATGACGCCCGGCTGCTGCGCCTCGCGCGCCATCCGGTAGCCCAGCTCCAGGCCCTCGGCGGCGTTCGTGCTGCCGCCCGGGCCCAGGCCGTCGATGACGCCCAGGATCAGGTCGCGGTTTTCGGCGCCCGTCAGGGGCAGCAGCACCTGGCCGTTCGATCCGTAGACCACGATCCCGACCCGGTCGCCCTCGCGCAGCTGCGCCACCAGGCCGTGCAGGGCCCGTTTGACCGTCCCGAGCCGCTCCTCCCGCGCCATGGAGCCCGACACGTCGATCACGAAGACCAGATCGGCCGGCTTGCGCTCCTCGTCGGGGATGTGCTGCCCCACCAGGCCGATGCGCAGCAGCCGGTACCCCTTGCCGTAGGGCGACGCCGAGCCGTCGGCGTGGATGCGGAACGGCGCCTCGTCCTGGACGGGCCAGCCCGCGTCGAAGGCGTTCACGAACTCCTCGACCCGGATCGCCTCCGGCGGCGGCAACTGGCCCCGGTCCAGGTAGTTGCGGGCCATGGTCCACGACGCGTCGTCCACGTCGGTGGCGAAGGTCGACAGGGCGTCGTCCTCGGTGGCCACGAAGGGGTTCACGCCGGCGCTCTCGAAGTACATGAGCTCGGCCTGCGCGCCGTTGGGCGGCTGCGTGCCGCCGGTGACCGAACCCGCGGGGGCGCCCGGACGCTGCAGCCGGTACTCGCCTGGGGCCGGGGCCGCGCCCGCACTGCCCCGGGGCATCGGCTCGGCCGCACCGTCGATCGACATGCTCACCTCGCCCGAGCGCCCGCCGCGCACGAAGGCCCGTCCGGGCGTGGTCGCCACTCCCGCCTTCTTCGACAGGGCGGCTTCCACCGAATCGATGGCGTACTTCTCGAAGGTCTCGCTGCTGACCTTGTGTTCGGTCACCGCGTTCCTCACCTCGACCATGTATTCGGCGCCCTCGACATCGAAGGGCTGCAGCGTCTCGACGATGCGTGACACGAGCGCCACGTCGTCGGGCAGCCGGCCGTCGGCCGGGACATCGGTCGCCACGTCGACGGGGTCGTAGCCGAGCATCTGCACCATCAGGTCCACATGGGCTTCGCGCGGCAGGTCGGGAAAGAAGAAGTCCCCGTTCGCGTCGGTGCTCGTCGAGAGGGCGGTGCCGCGCACGAGCACCGTGGCCCAGGCGAGGGCCTCGCCGGTCTCGCTGTCCACGACGCGTCCGCGCAGGCCGGCGGGGCTCGGCGGCGGTGCGGCGGTTCCGGCACCCTGGTCACCCGTGCGGGCCACCGTTTGCGCCGGGCCGGCCTCCGCGCGCGGCGGCGGCGCCACCACCGGCGCCACTTCGACGACGACCGGCGCCTGCACCGGCGCCCGTCGCACCGCATCGATCCGCTCCGGTCCGGCCCGCCACACGGCGAGCAGCACCAGCCCCGCCACGGCCGCGGTCGTGGCCAGCGCCGGCAGGAACGAGCCGCGCGGCGTGCCGTCGACGGCGCCGGGACCGAGGGTGGCCCGGCGGACGTCGAACCACAGGGCTTCGCGTTCGTGATCACTCAGACGGTGCCGATCGTGCTTGAATCCGGATCTCATGTCAGTCCTCCCGTGTTGCCGCCGACGACGAGGCCGTCTCCCGCGGAGAGCCATGACTGCAGGCGCTGACACGCCCGGAAGTGATGGACCCTGGCCGTGGCTTCGCTGCAGCCGATGGCCTCGGCCACCGCAGCGAAGGGCTGGTCTTCGAGTTCGCGGAGGAGGAGCGCGGCCCGTTGCCTCGACGACAGGCGATCCAACGCCGCCTGGAATCCATCGCCGAGGCCGGGGAACGCCTCCTCCGCTCCTTGCGAGGTGTCGGGAACCGTCTCGCGGGCCAGGACGGCCAGCTTGCGCACCCGCAACCGGACCTGCCGCCGCCAGTCGAGGCACTTGCGCAGCGCCACGACCCGCAACCAGCCGAGCAGCGAGCCCTCGCCCCGCCAGGTGTCGAGCCGGGTGAACGCCGTCACGTAGGTCTCCTGCAGGAGATCCCGCGCGGCCTCCCGGTCGCCGGTCTGGTAGCACAGGAAGTTGAACAGGCGGGCATGGGTCGCGTCGTAGATGGCGCGCCACGCCGCCTCGTCGCCGCCGGTGGCGGCCTTCACCAGGGTCCGCTCGTCGCTGCGGTCGGGCTTCGGTATCCGGTCTCTGGGCATCGCGGTCCTCCTCGCTTCATGGACAGAGGACGGACGGGTCGGGGCATCCGTTTACAATCGTGCTGACCGAGCGAGGTTCCGCGGCGGCGCGGGCCGGGGCGATTTCCGGCGGCGGCGGGATCCATGAAGTACGGGCGGTCGGGGTCGACGGGCAAGCCCGGGCCCGGAATCGGGCCGTTTCCCCGGCCGCGGGCATTCCCGTCCGGACGGTCTGCGCTTGCATTGTCGTGCTCCGGGGTGGAATCTCGCGGCGGAGAAGTTCACGCCCGGCTTCCACCGGCCGGGGGAAATGGAATGAACAGGGGGAAGGAGATTCCGATGTCCCGACACATGGCGACGTTCGTCGTCCTCATCATCCTCGGCCTGGCCCTGACCGGCTGCGTCGAGAAGAAGACCGATGCGGCCGGACAGGCTACGGCCGATGGCTGGGCCAAACCCGGCGTTCCGGCCGACTTCCAGGGCAAGATCGACCTGGACATCCGCAATTCCGAGGCCGACTGGGCCCCGTTCGCCCTGGAGCGGGCGCCCGAAGGCGCGCCCAACGTGCTGATCGTGCTGTACGACGACACCGGCCAGGCCGCCTGGTCGCCCTACGGCGGGCGCATCAACATGCCCACCCTCGACCGCCTCGCCGAGACGGGCCTCACCTACACCCAGTGGCACACGACGGCCCTGTGCTCGCCGACCCGGTCGACGATCCTCACCGGCCGCAACCACCACCTGAACGGCATGGCCGCCATCACCGAGGCCGCCGACGGCTTCCCCGGCGCCAACGGCCGCCTGCCGGCTCAGTGCGCCACCATCGGCCAGGTGCTGCAGGACGCCGGTTGGAGCACCTTCTGGCTCGGCAAGAACCACAACGTGCCCGAGCAGGACGTCTCGCCCGGCGGCAGCCGCAGCGAGTGGCCGCTGCAGAAGGGCTTCGACCGCTTCTACGGCTTCCTCGGCGGCGAGACCAACCAGTGGTTCCCCGACCTGGTCGAGGACAACCGCTTCGTCGAGCAGCCCTACATCGACGGCTACCACCTGTCGAGCGACCTCGCCGACCACGCCATCGAGATGCTGCGCAACCAGAAGGCCAGCAACCCGTCCAAGCCGTGGTTCATGTGGTTCTGTCCCGGCGCCAACCACGCGCCGCACCACAGCCCGCAGGAGTACATCGAAAAGTACAAGGGCGCCTTCGACGACGGCTACGAGGCCTACCGCAGCTGGGTGCTCGAGCGCATGATCGCCCGCGGCGCCCTGCCGGAGGGCACGCAGCTGACGCCGCTGAACCCGCTGCCGGAGGACGTGGCGAACCCCGCCGACGCCGTGCGTCCCTGGGATTCCCTCAACGCCGACGAGAAGAAGCTCTTCGCGCGCATGGCCGAGGTCTACGCCGGCTTCTCCGAGTACACCGACGCCCAGGTGGGTCGCATCATCGACTACCTCGAGGAGACCGGCCAGCGCGACAACACGATCATCTTCTACGCCGCCGACAACGGCGCCTCGGGCGAGGGCACGCCCAACGGCTCGGTCAACGAGAACAAGTTCTTCAACGGCTACCCCGACGAGCTGTCCGAGAACATGAAGTACCTCGAGACCCTCGGCGGCCCCGACACCTACAACCACTTCCCCACCGGCTGGGCCGTGGCCTTCTCGACCCCGTTCCAGATGTTCAAGCGCTACTCGCAGTTCGCGGGCGGCACCTGCGATCCCATGGTCATCTCGTGGCCGAAGGGCATCAAGGCGAAGGGCGAGTTCCGCCACCAGTACCACCACTCGGTCGACCTCGTGCCGACCATCCTCGAGGTGTGCGGTGTCGAGATGCCCAAGGTGTACCGGGGCGTGCGCCAGTGGCCCCTCTCGGGCGTCTCCATGGCCTACTCCTTCGACGCCGACCCGAACGGCCCGACGCAGAAGAAGCGCCAGTACTACGCCATGCTCGGCACGCGCGGCATCTGGGAGGACGGCTGGAAGGCCGTCGCCCTGCACGCGCCCCTGACGGGCAAGGGCGAGTTCGACCAGGACAAGTGGCAGCTCTACCACGTCGACGCGGACCGCTCCGAGTCGCAGGACGTCTCGGCCGAGCATCCGGAGAAGCTGCAGCACCTGATCAACGTCTGGTTCGACGAGGCCGAGGCCAATCTCGTGCTCCCGCTCGACGACCGCGGTGCCGCCGAGGTGCTGGGCACCGAGCGCCCGAGCGAGGAGGCGCCCCGCGAGCGCTACATCTACTACCCCGGCACGGCGGCCGTCCCCGAGGGCGTGGCGGTCAACGTCCGCGGCCGCTCGTACAAGATCCTGGCCAACGTCGAGATCGACGAGGCGGACTGCTCCGGCGTGATCTTCGCCCACGGCTCCCGCTTCGGCGGCCACTCGCTCTTCATCAAGGACCGGAAGGTGCACTACGTGTACAACTTCCTCGGCATCAAGCCCGAACAGGTCTTCGTCTCGGAGCCGCTGAAGCCGGGCAAGTACACCTTCGGCGTCGAGTTCACCCGCGAGAGCACCGGCGAACACGGCGAGTCCCTCGGCCGGACGAAGCTCTACGTCGACGACAAGGTCGTCGCCGAGGGCCCCATGAAGACCCAGCCGGCCAAGTTCACCCTCTCGGGCGACGGCCTGTGCGTGGGCTGGGACAGCGCCGACGCGGTGAGCGAGCTCTACAAGTCGCCCGGCGAGTTCGAGGGCGGCACCATCTTCGGCGTCGCCGTGACCGTCGAGAAGGACCAGTACATCGACCTGCAGGCCGAGGCGCGGCGGGCGCTGCTGAAGCAGTAGTACCCGGCGAATGCACCGTACATGACGAAAGGCGCCCGGGCCGATGGCCCGGGCGCCTTCTCTTCGCAACGACCGCGGCGGCCGGTCAGCCGTTCCTGCGCGCGAACTCCCCCATGAAGTCGGCCAGGGTCCGCGCCCCCGCCAGCGGCATGGCGTTGTACACCGAGGCGCGGCAGCCGCCCACCGAGCGGTGGCCCTTCAGGCCGCTCATGCCGGCGGCCGCGGCCTCCGCGATGAACGCCTTCTCGAGGTCCTCGCTCGGCAGCCGGAACACGATGTTCATGTTCGAGCGGCAGGCCGGGTCCACGGGGCAGCGGTAGAACCCGCCGCCGGCCTCGATGGCCCCGTACACCAGGGCGGCCCGCTCGTCGGCCCGCGCCTTGGCGGCGGCCAGGCCGCCCTCCTTCTCGAGCCACGCCAGCGTCTTCATGATCATGTAGATCGGGAACACCGGCGGCGTGTTGTACAGCGAGTCCTTGGGCGCGTGGGTCGCGTAGCTCAGGTAGGCCGTCAGGTCGGCCGGCGAGCGCTCGACCAGGTCGTCGCGGATGATGACGACGGTCGCCCCGGCCGGTCCGGCGTTCTTCTGCGCCCCCGCGTACACGAGCCCGAACCGCGACAGGTCCACCGGCCGGCTCACGAAGTCCGAGCTCATGTCGCAGACCAGCGGCACGTCGCCCGTGTCCGGGAAATCCGGCCACTGCACGCCGCCGATGGTCTCGTTGCTCGTCAGGTGCACGTAGGCCGCGTCGGGGTTCACCGCGAGGGAGTCGGCGGCCGGCAGGGACATGTAGTCCTGCTCCTTGCCGTCGAAGAGCACGTTCACGGTGCCGATCTTCGCCGCGTCGGCGTAGGCCTTCTTCGCCCACGCCCCCGAAAGCGTGAAGTCGCACTGCCCGCCGCGGCCCATCAGGTTCATGGGCACCATCGAGAACTGCAGCGTCGCGCCGCCGCCCAGGAAGAGCACCTTGTAGTTGTCGGGCAAGCCGTACAGGCGCTTCACCAGGGCCATGGCCTCCACGTGCACGGCGTCGTACTCGGCGGAGCGGTGGCTCATCTCGATCAGGGACATGCCCTTGCCGGCGTAGTCGACGAACTCGGCCGCGGCCTCCTCGAGGGCGGTCAGGGGCAGGGTGCAGGGCCCGGCGCTGAAGTTGAAGATGCGGTTCATGCGTCACCTCCGAGGAAGTCCTCGATCCTCTCGCACACCTCGTCGCCGATCCGCAGCAGGTTCTCGTTGCTCGAGGCCCCGAGGTGCGGCGACATGAACACGTTGGGGGCCTTGAGCAGGGGGTAGTCCGAGTCCGGCGGATCCTTCGGCCACACGTCGGTGGCGTAGGCGGCCACCTTCCCCGACTCCAGCGCCGCGATCATGGCCGCCGAATCGACGGTGCGGCCCCGGCCCGTGTTGATCACGATGGCGCCGTCCTTCATCTTCGCGATCACGTCGGCGTCGATCATGTGGAAGGTGTCGTCGGTCAGGGGCACGTGCAGCGAGATGTAGTCCGCCTCGGCCACCATCTCGGCGAGCGACTTCTTCAGCACCGCCAGGCGCGAACTCTCGACGAACTTGTCGTAGGCGATGACGTGCATGCCGAAGGCCTTGGCCCGCACCGCCACGGCCTGGGCGATGTTGCCGATCCCCACCAGGCCCAGCGTCTTGCCGTGCAGCTCGCTGCGCTTGAGCTCCTTCTTCAGCCACTGACCCATGCGCATGCTCTCGTTGGCCTTCACGATGTGGTTCGGCACCGAGAGCATCATGGCGAAAGCCAGCTCGGCCACGGCGATGCTGGGCGCCTTGGGCGTGTTGTGCACCACGATGCCCTTCTCGGCGCAGTAGGCCTTGTCGATGTTGTCGGTGCCGACGCCGCCGCGCACGATCATCTTCAGGTTCGGGGCCTGGTCGATGTACTCGCGGTCGCAGCGCGTCTTGCTGCGGATGAGCACGACGTCGGCCTCGGCCAGGCGTTCCTTGTCCGTCGTCACCTGGCCGTACTTCGCCAGCTTGTCCTCGAGCGAGGGATCGAACGCATCCGAGATGAGAATCAGCATGGCTTGCGCCTCCCGTTCGTGGGGTCGGTTCCCGTGTCCGTGATCAGTCGCGCAGGCTGCGCACCAGCAGTCCCGAGCGCAGCTTCGGTTCGAACCAGGTCGACTTCGGCGGCATCACCTCGCCGGCGTCGGCGACGGCCATGATCTGGTCGACGCTGGCCGGCGCGAAGGCGAACGCCACCCGCATGTCCTCGCGGCAGCGGCGCTCCAGTTCGACCGTGCCGCGGCTGCCGCCGACGAAATCGATGCGCGGGTCCTGGCGCGGGTCGCCGATGCCCAGCACCGGCCCGAGCAGCAGGTCCTGGAGGATGGCCGCATCGAGCCCCTTCACGGGGTCGTCGGCCGGGAAGGTGCCGTCGCGCGCGGTGAGCCGGTACCACCGGCCCCCCAGGTGCATGCCCCATTGCCGGTGCCCCTCCGGCGCGGGGTCGTCGGTCGGGGCGAGGTCGAAGATGTCGCCGACCCGGGCGAGGAACGCGTCCTCCGACAGCCCGTTCAGGTCGGCCACGACCCGGTGATAGCCCATCAGCTTGAGCTCGTCCGCCTGGAAGACCACGGCCAGGAAGTGGTCCCAGGGCTGCTCGCCCCGGGCCCCGGGGTTCTGCGCCCGCATGATGTCGCGCACGCGGTGGGCCGAGGCCGTGCGGTGGTGGCCGTCGGCCACGTAGATGGCGTCGATGCCGGCGAAGGCGGCCCGGATCGCCCGGATGTCCGCGTCGTCGTCGACCACCCACACCGCATGGCCGATGCCGTCGGCGGCGGTGAACTCGGTGTCCGGCTCGGCGGCGGCCGTCAGGCGCTGCACGATGTCGCGGACCGTTCCGTTCGTGCGGTGGGTGAAGAGGACCGGCCCGGCGTTGACGCCGATGACCTCCATGTGGCGGGCCCGGTCGTCTTCCT
The DNA here is from genome assembly GCA_020440705.1 of bacterium. Lineage (NCBI taxonomy): Bacteria > bacterium. The sequence continues at coordinate 34,901 of JAGRNP010000010.1, forward strand.
TGTCGCGCCGGGTGAACTCGTGCCGCTTGATGGCGCCGCTCACGTACTCCTCGACGGCGCAGCCCACGGCCAGGCCGAACTGGACGTGGTCGCCCATGGTCAGGCGGTAGATGTAGAAGGCCGGCTTCGCGTCCCGGACGAGCACGCCCCGGGACACGAGATCGGCCAGATTCCCGGCCGAACGCGCATAGACCCGCTCGGGGTCGGCCGCGTCCGCCGGCGCGAGGTCGATCTCCGCCTTGACCACGTGCAGGAAGCATTCGGGGTTTCCGGCGGCCATGGTGCGCGCCTCGTCCGAATTCAGGACGTCGTAGGGCGGGCTGGCGACCCGCACCGCCACGTCGGGACGGGGCCGGAAGGCGGCGAAGGGGCGGATGTCGGCCATGGGTTCCTCCTGCGGCGGACGGGTCGATCCGGGTGATCGGGGCAAATGAAGTATGCGGGACCCGAGAACCCAAGAATGTTGTTAATAATTTAATTTGCCCTGGCCGGCCCAGGTCATGTCACAGCATTCGATATGCGTCGTTTTGTCATGACGCCTGCTGGTCGGAAGCCCGCCGCAAGCGGTGCCGTTGTGCCTGTATACGATATTCAGCCAGCCTTCCTCGTTTGTTGACAATGAGTTGAAAATTTTCGTCTGGTCGGTCAGTCTGCTGGCATTCGCGGTGCAAAGACCTCCCTGAACAACAGAAACGGAGGCCATCGCCATGAAAAACTGGACCACGAACGCCATGGACATCCTGCAGAAGGCGCAGGCCAAGGCTTACGAATACCCCCATTCCCAGCTGGAGCCCCTGCACCTGCTGTGGGCCCTGCTGAGCGAGACCGGACTGGCCACGAACGTGCTGCGTTCGATGGAGCTGGACCCCGGTCTGATCGCCCGCACCGCTGCCGGAGAGCTGGACAGCCTGCCGACCGCCAGCGTCAAGGACGTCCCGGCGCCCAGCCGCGAGCTGCAGAAGGTCTTCCTCGAAGCGGAGAACCTGGCCGACGGCATGATCGGCACCCGCGAGATCCTGCTCGCCCTGGCCACCGATTCGGGTCGGGCGGGCAGCGTGCTGAAGACCTTCGACGCCACCCGTCCGAAGATCGAACGCGCCCTCGAGCACATGGGCGCGGCCCAGGCCGGCTACGACGGCGAGAGCGAGGACGGCCTGGCCGACGGCGAGCAGTCGGCCCTGGCGAAGTACGCCCGCGACCTGTGCGCCGCCGCCCGCGCGGGCAGGATCGATCCCATCATCGGCCGCGACGAGGAGATCCGCCGGGTCGTGCAGATCCTCAGCCGCCGCACCAAGAACAACCCGGTGCTGATCGGCCTGCCCGGCGTCGGCAAGACCGCCGTCGTCGAGGGGCTCGCGCGCCGCCTGGTCGAGGGTGACGTGCCCGAGGGCCTGAAGGGCAAGCGCGTGCTCGCCCTGGACATGGGCGCGCTCATCGCCGGCACCAAGTACCGCGGCGAGTTCGAGGACCGTCTGAAGAACGTCATCCGGGAAGTCACCGCTGCCGAGGGCGAGGTGCTGCTCTTCATCGACGAGATGCATACCCTCGTCGGGGCCGGCGCGACCGGTGGGGCCATGGACGCGAGCAACATCCTCAAGCCGGCCCTCGCCCGCGGCGAGCTGCACTGCGTCGGCGCCACGACCATCGACGAGTTCCGCCAGCACATCGAGAAGGATCCGGCGCTGGAGCGCCGCTTCCAGCCGGTGCTCGTGGAGGAACCGTCCTGGGAGCAGGCCGTGGCCATCCTGCGCGGCCTGAAGGAGAAGTACGAGGTGCACCACGGCATCCGCATCACCGACGGCGCCCTCGTCGCCGCGGTGAAGCTGAGCCAGCGCTACATCGCCGACCGCATGCTGCCCGACAAGGCCATCGACCTGATGGACGAAGCCGCCAGCCGCCTGCGCATGGAGATCGATTCGGTCCCGGCCGAGGTCGACGTGCTGCAGCGCCAGCTCAACCAGCTGGAGATGGAGGCGCTCGCTCTCGCGAAGGAGAAGGACAAGTCGGCGGTGGCGCGGCGCGAAACCATCCGGGCGCGCCGCGACGAGCTGCGCGACGAGCTGGACCGGGTGAAGGCCCGCTGGGAGCAGGAGAAGGAGGCCATCGACCGCATCCGCACCCTGCAGGCGAAGCAGGAGAACGTGGCGCTGGAGATGGAGGCGGCGCAGCGTGCCGGCGACCTGGCTCGCGCCTCCGAGCTGAAGTACTCCGGCCAGTCCCTCGTCGAGGCCGAGATCCGGGACGCCTACGCGGAACTGGCCCGCGTGCAGGGGGAGAACCCGCTGCTGCGCGAGGAGGTCGACGAGAACGACATCGCCCTGCTGGTGGCGAAGTGGACCGGAATCCCCGCCCAACGGTTGGTCGAGGACGAGATGGCCAAACTGCGCGAGCTGGAGACGCGACTCTCGGCCCGCGTGGTCGGCCAGAACGAAGCCGTCGCGAAGGTGGCGCGCACCATCCGCCGGTCCCGCGCGGGACTGACGGATCGGAACCGGCCCCTCGGTTCGTTCCTCTTCCTCGGTCCGACCGGGGTGGGCAAGACGGAGCTGGCCAAGACGCTCACCGCCGAGCTCTTCGGCGACGAGACGGCCCTGATCCGGCTGGACATGTCCGAGTACATGGAGCGCCATGCCGTCAGCCGCATGATCGGATCGCCCCCGGGCTACGTCGGTCACGAGGCGGGCGGCCAGCTCACCGAGGCCGTGCGGCGCCACCCCTACAGCGTCGTGCTGCTGGACGAGGTGGAGAAGGCCCACCCCGAGGTGATGAACGTGCTGCTGCAGCTGCTCGACGACGGGCGCCTGACCGACGGCAGGGGCCGCGTGGTCGACTTCACCAACACCCTGGTGATCATGACCAGCAACCTCTGCCAGGAGGAGATGTACGCTCCCCGGGCCGAGGACAGGCCCGGCGCCGCGGAGACGCGTCTGCTGAACGGCCTGCAGGGTCATTTCCGGCCCGAGTTCGTCAACCGGCTCGACGCGATCATCCGCTTCAATGCCCTGGGCGATGCGCTCATCGCCGACATCGTCCGGCTCGAACTGGCCAAGGTGAACGCCAGCCTGGCCGAGCAGGACCTGGCCCTCGAGGCGACCGACGCCGCCGTGGCCCGGCTCGCCCGCTGGGGCTACGATCCCGCCTTCGGGGCGCGGCCGGTCAAGCGGGTCATCCAGCGCGAAGTGCAGGACCGCCTGGCGGACCTGATCCTCGCGGGGGAGGCCCGTCCGGAGATGACGCTGGTCCTCGATGCGGCGGCCGACGGGCTGGTCCTGTCCCCCGCTCGCGTCGCGGCGACGGGTTGAGTCTCCGCCAGGCGACACACGACGGCCCCGGATCTGATCCGGGGCCGTTTTTCGTGAGGATCTGTCAGGTCGATCCGGTCGCCGCGGGTGGGGACCGGGCTTTCCGGATCCGGGATCGTGTGTGACAAGAGTCACGGAAAAGCCCGCCATTGCTGCTAATTCTTTATCTGCGAATTTTGTTGACTGCTTTTGGGGTCACCGTGTCCTCAAATGGAGGACTGCCGCCGGCTGCCATCCTGGCAGGTGCCATACTGAATACCTATTCATTTATTAACCCAACAATCACATAGGACGATTGGCAGGATTCCCGGTCATCTCGTCAGGCCTAGCTGTATACAGTATTTTGGGGGCGCTGACAAATTGTCGATCCGCGTAACTCACACAAAAACATCTACTTGTGCTGATATCGGTCAATTTGTATCCCAGATCGTCCCGGTGGCACATCGGGTGCAATGAGGGGGACCGAGACGGACAACACGATGCGACATCTGAAAGCGGGCCGGACCTCTCTCCAGGGGCGACCGGGGCCAACAACATGGTGGGGCTTGGTTCTCGTCCACGCCCCTGGTGGTCCGGCCCGCACAGCATTGCCCGAAAGGAGGACTACGAATGTTGATCTGGACCAGGAATGCCGGTGAGGTGCTGCGCGAGGCAAGCGCCAAGGCCGACGCCCTGAACCACAAGGAAGTGCACCCGCTGCATCTGCTGTGGGTCCTGGCAGGGCGCACGGGCATGGAAGTCCTCCGTCAGGGAGGCAAGGACCACGACGCCGCGAAGCTGCGCTTCAGCGTCGAGCGTGACCTGAACAAGTTGCCGCACCACACCACGGGCGACGCCGTCGCCTGGGGCGAGTGCGCCACGCCCGGGTTCCGCATGCAGCGGCTGCTGCTCCGGGCGGCCGAGATCTCGTCCCGGAAGGCCGATGGCGACGAGGGTCGCGTCGGCACCGAGGAACTCCTGCGCGCCCTGCTGCAGGATGACCCGCGCACGGCGGTGCTCCTGCGGGCCCGCGAGGAACTGATGCAGGCGACCGCCTGAAGAGAAGGCCCGGAGGGCCCCTGAACGAGACCGCTATGCTGCCGGATTCCGGCGTGAAGGCCGCCACCGACGATCAGCCCCGGCCTGGCGACCTTCCCCGGATCCGGCAGCATTCTTTCCTTCCTTCGCCGACCTGTGCGGCCCGGCTTCGTCCGGGCCCTTGCCTTCCTGAAACCCAACCACCAGAATGGACCCTGCCGGATCGCGGCCATGGCGGCGGCGCCGGGGGGAGGATGAGTTGCGTTGTGCCAGAGCCATCGCGTTGCTGGTCGTGCTGCTGGCGTGGTTCGGCGGGGCGGTCGTGCGGGCCGATGAACCGACCGCCGTCGCGGTGGACGAGGCGGCCACGCCGAGCTGGGAGCATGTCCGGGTCGTCGACGTGGGCGGGTGGGAGTACCGCGACGTCACCATCCGGTGGGTCGAAGGCGGCGGGCAGGTCGAGCTCATGCGTGCGGACGGGGCCGTGCAGACGTTCGCGCCCGACCGCATCGCCCGCGTCTACGCCGCCGACGGCCGTGAGATCACCGCGGAGGTCGCCGCCGGTCGGCGGGACCACCCCGTGCCCGCGGCGCCGTCGCCCCGTGACCCGGTCATCGCCGAGGTGGGGGAAGCCGCGCCGGACATCCCGCCGCCGCGCGCGGGCCTCGCGTCCCCGCCGCTCTTCCGTTATGCCGTCGACGCTGCGCTGGGGTACGCCACCCACACCGGCGGCTGGTTCCAGGGCCTCGACGACGGCATGAACCTCCAGCTCGGCCTGCGGGTCAACGTCGGCCCGCAGAACTACGTGCGCTTCCTCTTCCGGCGGCAGGACTTCGGCAGCTACGAAGTCGAATACGACTTCGATCTGCCGCCGGCCACCATCGAGGTGGCCCTGAACGAGTACCTGGTCATGTTCGGCCGCCACGGGCGCGTGGTCGACAACGTGGAGTTCCGCAGCGTCGGGTACTTCGAGATCGGGCTGACCGCAATGGAGCACCGGTTCCGGGAGACCGTTTTCGACTACCGCGAGTCAGAGACCAAGATCGGCCTCGCCGGCAACGGCGGCTTCATGCTCCTGCTCGACGAGAACCTGGCCTTCGATCTTTCCGGATCCCTCACCCTGAAGCCGGGCTTCACCGACGGCACTCCCTTCGGCCTGCTCATGGGCGGGCACCTCGGGCTGGTGGCGTTCTTCTAGCCGCCGCCCGCCGACGCGAGGCGGGGCAGCCGCCGCGGACCCGGTCCGCGGCGGCTTTGCCCGTTCGGCCCGGGGCATCAGGTTCCGGTGCCCCGCTTGCGGCGCTCCGCCGCGGCCGCCGGTACGGTCGGGGCCACGAGCGTCCGTCGCAGGTCGAGCAGGTCGGCCACGACCGCGCACGTGGTCGGCCAGCGGCCCGCCCCGAGGCCGTCGAGGCGGTGGGTCGTGCCGTCGGCCGTCTCGACGAGAAGCCGGTTGCCCTCTTCCCGGCAGCCGGCCAGGGGGTGGGCCGGCGGCAGCGACCTCACCCCCACTCGCGCCGTGACGCCGCCCCGATGCCGCCGGGCCTCGGCCACGAGCTTCAACTCGCCGCCGGACTCGCGAGCGCGGGCGAGCCGCGTCTGCGACACCCGGTCGAGCCCCTCGCAGACGATCTCGTCGGGTGTGACCGGCACGCCGAAGGCCGCCGTCGCCAGCAGCGCCAGCTTGTACACGGCATCGAGACCGCTCACGTCCAGATAGGGGTCGGCCTCGGCCAGGCCGCGCTCGCGGGCCTCGCGGATCGCGTCGCCATAGCGGGCCCCGGCCTGCATCCGGTCGAGCACGAAGTTGCAGGTGCCGTTGAGAACGCCGCTCACCGCCAGCACCGGCAGCTCGTCGGCCAGTCGCGCCACGAGCTCCAGGGCGGGCAAGCCGCCGCCGACGCTGGCCGAACCCCGCAGCAGGCGGCCGTCCCCGGCAGCCGCCTCGCGCAGGAGGTCGGGATCGAGGGCGAGCAGTTGCTTGTTCGCCGTCACGACCGGGATGCCACGTAGGCGGGCGGCGGCCACGAGAGCGGCGGCCGTGTCGGTGCCGCCGATGAGTTCGACGAGCAGGTCGGGGCGGGGGTTCAGCAGGTCGCGCCAGCGCTCGGTGAGCAGGTGGCGCGGCACGTCGACGGCCCGGCGCGTCTTCGCGTCGCTCACCAGGATGCCGGTGAGTTCGAAGTCCTCCTCGAGACGCTGCAGCCAGCGGCACACGCCGAGTCCCACGCTGCCCAGTCCGGCGAGGGCCACCTTGAGGCGGCGGGGCCGCGGCGGGACGCGTTCGAAGCCGGTCGGGAGGCGCCCGGCGACGGTGCCCCGCGGGCTACCGCAGCGGGTGATCGTGAACTCGAGTCCGTGGCGCGCCGCGAACTCGACGGCCTTGGGCTGCACGAGCGGACCGCCCACGCGCAGGCACTCCTCGTAGGGGGCCGTGGCGTAGCGGGTCGTGCGGTCGAGGCGGCCGTGGTCGTCGACCCGCAGCAGTCCCTCGACGTCCTTGAGCAGGCGGCATGCGACGGCGCCGGCCTCGCGTGCGAGGAAGAGCGCAGTGAGGTCGGAGCCGCCCCGGCCGAGCAGGGTGGTGCGGCCGGAGGCGTCGAGTCCGCAGAACCCGGGCACGACGACCACGGGATGGTCGTCCAGGAAGCGCCGCAGGGCGGCGCGGTCGACGGCAACGGGCTCGGCGTCGAGGACCGGCCCGTCCGTGCGCAGGGACAGGCGCCGGTGATCGAGGATCTCGGCGTCGAGTCCGACCTCGGCCAGCGCGAGGCCGAGGTGGGCGGCCGCGCGGGCTTCGCCCGTCTCCAGGAGCCGGGCCAGGGCGTGGGGATCCGGCCGGTCGCATTGGCGGCGCGCGTCCTGGAGGAGCGTGTCGGTGGTGACGCCGAAGGCCGACACGACGGCCACGACGCGACGGCCGCGCCGCACCTCGCGGTAGATCTCCGCGACGGCCGCGGGCAGGGAGAGCTCGTCGCGCAGCACCGAGCTGCCGAACTTCAGGACGACGACGGGAGCTTGGCGGCTAGGCATGACGGGCCTCCTTGCGGCAGGGAGTGGTCGGGTTCGTCGCGAGGGCGCCGAGCGCCCGGTCGAGATCGGCGATGATGGCGTCGGGATCCTCGAGCCCGACCGAGAGGCGGATGAGCCCGTCGGTCACGCCGAGGGCGGCGCGGATCTCGGCGGGCACGCAGCGGTGGGTCATGGTGGCCGGGTGGGTCGCGAGCGACTCGACGGCGCCGAGGTTCTCGGCCGGCGTCACCAGGCGCAGCCGCCGCAGCACGGCGGCCGCGGCCGCCTCGCCGCCGGCGACCTCGAAGCTGACCAGACCGCCGCCGCCGCGCTGCTGGCGGGTCGCCAGGTCGCGCTGGGGAAAATCGGGCAGACCGGGGTACAGGACGCGCTCGACGCGGGGGTCGTCGCGCAGCACCGTAGCGATCCGGAGGGCCGATTCCCCCTGGCGCGCCAGGCGCAGCGGCAGGGTCTTGAGTCCCTGCAGGGTGAGCCACGCGTTGTGCGGGGTCTGGATCGTGCCGAGGGCCGTGCGCAGCAACCGCAGGCGCTCGCGCAGCTCCGGGTCGTGGGTGCAGACCGCGCCGCCGACCGTGGCGTTGTGGCCGTCGACGTACTTGGTGGTCGAGCACAGGGTGAGGTCGGCGCCGAGGTCGAGGGGCTGCTGCAGCACCGGGGTCAGGAAGGTGTTGTCGACCACGACCAGGGCGCCGCGGGCGTGGGCCACCGCGGTGCAGGCCGCGATGTCGGTCAGCTTCAGAGTCGGGTTGGCGGGGCTCTCCAGGATCACCAGCCGGGCCGGCGCCCTCAACGCCGCGGCCAGGTTCTCCGGGTCGGTGGTGTCGACGAACTCGCTCGCGACGCCGAGGCCGGCCAGCACCTCGCGCAGGAGGCGGAAGGTGCCGCCGTACACGACGTCCGAGCAGACGACGCGGTCGCCGGTCCGCAGCAGGCCCAGGCACAGCGTGGCCGTGGCGGCCAGGCCGGTGCCGAAGGCCAGGGCGGGGCCGGCCCCCTCGAGGGCGCCGAGACGGGCCTCGAGCACGTCGACGGTCGGGTTGCCGACGCGGCTGTAGGAGTAGGTCTGGTCCTCGCCGACGGCGGCGTGGCGGAAGGTGGTGGTCTGGTAGATCGGGGGCAGCAGGGCTCCCCAGGCGGGGTCGTCCCCGCGAGGGGCGGAGCCACCGCGGATGCAGGCGGTGGCGTGATCGATCGGTCGCGACATGATGCGAACTCCTCTGTGGAGGGGACGCCGTCCGGATCGTCCGGGCGACAAAAAAACCGCCGGGGCGCGGGGCCGGGCGGTTGTCCTCCATCAGGATGTTCGCGGGATCTAGCGGTCTCTCTTCCTCGCGAACGGACAACGGCCCGGCCCGGGCATGGCCATGGCCATGCTCATGGGCATTCTCCGCATCATCGTGCGGGTGCCGTCGCCGTGCGGGTGCGCGTTCACGTCGGAAAGACTCCTGGTCTGCGGATCGGCCGGGGACACCACGTCCCCGCTTCCGTAGGGTCGGCAAGATAGAGGGCCACTTGAACGCGCGTCAAGGCCGGGCGCAGAGAAAACCGCATCGGTCTTTAATTGTTATTTTCTTGACATATTCTGACAAAAGAAAAACATTTCATATTGAAAACGGGTGTTCTTTGTGGCGCCCGGACACAACGCGTAGTCAGACAGAGAGTTGGAGGACTTGCCGGCGCCGGCCGGGTCGCTCCAGGCGGCCCGCGGCACGGCCGGTCCTGCACCGGGGTCCGGAGGATGCCCATGGTCCAGTTCTATCTCGAGGACGAACGCATTCCGGCGTTCGTCTCCCATCTCATGGGGCAGCGCCCGGTGGTGGCGCCCCAGAAGCGCGGGGCGCGCTCGGTCGCCTTCGCGCCGGTGACCGATCCGGACCGGGTGGTGCTCGACTACGCCCGCACGACCCAGTCGATCCGGAAGTTCTTCCTGCCCCCGCGGGAGGAGCTGCTCACCTTCGATCTGGCGGAGAACTCCTACGAACTGACGCCGGTGGCGCCGTGCGACACCATCTTCCTCGGTGTGCACAGCTACGACGTCGCCGCCGTGGGACGCCTCGACTACAACTTCTCGGTGGGCAGCCCGGAGCGGAACTACCTGACGCGCCGGCGCGGGGCGGTCTTCATCGGCGTGAGCTTCGAGCCCGATCGCCACCACTTCTCCGGATCGGTCGGCATCCGGCCCCAGGACGGCACGGGCTGCGACATCTTCCTCGACCGCCTGTTCGACGGCTACGTGCTCGAGGTCCTGACCGAGACGGGCGAGGCGCTCGTCGCGGGCTTTCCGCTGCTGCCCCACGAGGCGGGCCATGCGCGTCCGGCGCCGTTCCACCAGCACATCTTCGTGCCCCAGTCGCGCCTGTCCGAGGTGATGGAAGCGAGCTACGACAACCCGGTGTGGGGCGAGTCGGCCGACCGCTGCGTCGGGTGCGGTTCCTGCAACCTCGTCTGCCCCACCTGCTACTGCTTCAACGTCGAGGAGGCCGTCGACCTGACCGTCACGCACGGGCACCGGGAACGGCACTGGGACGGCTGCATGCTGCGGCGCTTCACCGAGGTGGCCGGGGGCGAGGTGTTCCGGGAGTCCCTCGCGTCGCGCCAGCGGCACCGCGTCTTCCGCAAGTTCAAGTACATCAGCGACACCACCGGGCAGCCGTGGTGCGTCGGCTGCGGCCGGTGCACGGCGGCGTGTCCGGCCGGGATCAGCATCGTGGCCATGGTCAACCGCCTGATCAGCGACCACGAGCAGAACGTCACCGTGGCGCCGGTCTGAGGGAGGATGCGTCCATGAACCTGAACGAGTTGCTGCCCGCCGTCGAACCGGAGGAGCTCTACGCGCCGGTGATGGCCGAGATCACCGGCATCCGGCGGCTGACGGCCCACGAGGTCTTCTACCGCCTCGAGCTGCCGGGGGGCGCGGACCTGGGCCACCAGCCCGGCCAGTTCGTCGAGGTGTCGATCTTCGGCGTGGGCGAGGCGCCGTTCTCGGTCTCGTCGGCGCCCACCCTGAAGGGCGCCTTCGAACTGGGCGTGCGCAAGGCCGGCATGCTCACCGACGTCATGACCCGGCTGCAGCCCGGGGCGAAGGTGGGCATCCGCGGTCCGTTCGGCCGCGGCGTCGACCTCGAACGCTTCCTCGGCCGGGACGTGCTCGTCGTGGCCGGGGGCATCGGCCTGGTGCCCATGCGCTCGCTCATCAACACGGTGCGCGATCGCCGGGACGAGTTCGGGCGGCTGATCATCTGCTACGGCAGCCGCACGGACGCCGACCTGCTCTTCCGCGACGAGATCGCCGCCTGGGAGGCCGATCCGGACATCGAGTTCCACGTGACGGTCGACCGGGGCGGCGAGGCCTGGCGGGGCCGCACCGGCGTGATCACCACCCTGATTCCCGGTCTCGAGCTCGACCTGGCCCGCACCGTGTGCTGCGTGTGCGGCCCGCCCGTCATGTACCGCTTCGTGCTGCTCGCCCTGCGCTCGAAGGGGCTGAAGGACGACCAGATCTGGATGTCCCTCGAGCGGCGCATGAAGTGCGGCGTGGGCAAGTGCGGCCACTGCCAGATCAACGCCTCGTACGTGTGCCAGGACGGCCCCGTGTACCCGTACACCGAGCTGGCGAACCTGCAGGAGGCCCTGTGATGAGCGACACCGGAGCCGCGCGGGCGAAGCCGCGCGTGGGCATCTTCGACTTCACCGGCTGCGAGGGGTGCGAGCTCAACCAGCTCAACTTCGAGGACCAGCTTCTGGACATCCTGGCCCACGTGGACATCGTCGAGTGGCGCGAGGCCATGGACGGGCGGGCGCCCGAGTACGACATCGCCTTCGTCGAGGGCTCGCTCTCGACGCCGGACTGCATCCGGCGCATCAACGACATCCGGCGGCGCACGAAGGTGCTCGTGGCGCTCGGGGCCTGCGCGGTGCAGGGCGGCATCAACGGGCTGAAGAACACGCGCCCGGCCGACGAGGTGCGGGGCGAGGTGTACGGCGACGACCGCTACCTCTTTCCCAGCCTGCCCGCCCTCGCCGTCGAGGACGTGGTGAAGGTCGACTACCGGGTGCGGGGCTGCCCCATGACGCAGCTCGAGTTCCTGAAGGTCTTCACCTCGCTGGTGATGGGCAAGATCCCGGTCGAGCCCGACCACGCCGTGTGCGTGGAGTGCAAGCTGAAGGAGAACGAGTGCGTGTACGAGCGCGGGATGATCTGTCTCGGGCCCGTCACGCGCGCCGGCTGCGACGCCCATTGCCCGTCGGTGGGCCAGTACTGCACGGGCTGCCGGGGTCTCGTCCCGGACCCGAACCTGGCCGGGATGCGGGAGATCCTCGTGGCCCACGGCCTGAGCACCGACGAGGCCTGGAAGCGTCTGCAGCTGTACAACGCCAACGAGATGCAGGGGGTGAAGTGATGGGCACGCGCACGGGCACGGGACGCGACCTGGAGATCAGGGTGCGCCACCTGACGCGGGTCGAGGGGCACGGCGACATCGTGGTGGACATGAAGGAGGGGCGGCTGGAGAGGGCCCGCCTCGAGATCGTCGAGGCGCCGCGCTACTTCGAGGCCATGCTCAAGGGGCGCAGCTTCCATGAGGCCGCCATCATCACCTCGCGCATCTGCGGCATCTGCTCGCTGGGCCACCAGATCACCTCGCTGAAGGCGACGGAGGCGGCGCTGGGCCTGGAGGTGAGCGAGCAGACGGTGCTGCTGCGCAAGCTGTGCATCCACGGGGCGACGCTGCAGTCGAACATCCTGCACGCCTACTTCCTGGCGGCCCCGGACCTGCTCGGCGTCGGTTCGGTGTTCCCGCTGGTGGCGTCGCATCCGGACGTCGTCAGGCGGGCCCTGCGCATGAAGCGGCTGGCCAACGACATCGGCGACGTGGTGTCGGGGCGGGCGGTGCATCCGGTCACGCCGATCCCGGGGGGCTTCACGCGGGTGCCCGGGGCCGGGGAGCTGCGCGAACTGCGCCGTCGCCTGGCCGAGGAGATGATGCCCGACCTGCTGGCGACCATCGAGACGCTGAAGGCGCTGGCCGGGGCGATCCCGGACTTCACGCGCGACACCGAGTACATCTCGCTGCGCTGCGACGACGAATACGCCCTGTACGACGGCGACATCTGCTCGACGGACACGGGCCGCGTGCCGGACGCCGAATACCGGCGCATGACCAACGAGTTCGTGGTGCCGCACAGCACGAGCAAGCACTGCCGGGCGAACCGCTCGAGCTACATGGTGGGCGCCCTCGCGCGGTGGAACAACAACCACGACAAGCTCGGCGAGCTGGCGCACACGGCGGCGCGGGCGCTGGGGCTCGCGCCGGACTGCCGCAACCCGTTCCTGAACACCATCGCCCAGGTGGTCGAGGCGGCCGAGTGCGCGGAGGAGAGCCTGCGCATCATCGACCGGCTGCTGGCCGCCGGGCTGAAGGACGAGCCGGCGGACCAGGAGCCGAAGCGCTTCGGCACCGGCGTCGGCGCGACCGAGGTGCCGCGGGGGATCCTCTATCACGAGTACACCTACGACACCCGCGGGCGCATCGCGGCGGCGAACTGCATCATCCCGACGGGGCAGAACCTGGCCAACATCGACGCGGACATGGTGGCGCTCGTGCCGCAGATGATCGGGCGCGGGCAGGACGGCGTCACGCTCGCCCTCGAGATGCTCGTGCGCGCCTACGACCCGTGCATCAGCTGCTCGGTGCACCTGCTGGACGTGAGCTTCACATGAGGATCTTCGCGGTGGGCAACAGCTTCTACGGCGACGACGGGATCGGGGCGGCCGTCCTGGAGGCGATCCGGGAGGGTGATTCCTTCCCCGGCGCCCGTCTGGTCGACCTGCAGACGGACGCCCTGGCCCTCGTCGACGCCCTGGCGCCCGGCGAGACGAACGTCGTGATCGACGCGGCGGACATGGGTCTCGATCCCGGCGAGGCCATGGGGTTCCGGCCGTCGGAGGTCGAGCTGCGGATCCGCGGCGATCATCTCTCCCTGCACGGCTTCGGCCTGGCCGACGCGTTCGGACTGGCCGCCCAGCTGGGGCGGTTGCCGCGGCGGGTGCTGGTGGTGGGGGTGCAGCCGGAGCGGGTCGCGATCAACGAGGACCTGAGCGACACGGTGGCCGCGGCGGTGCCGGCGGTCATCGACATCATCCGCGCGGAGGTGGCGGCGCATGAAGGCGAAGACCATCCTGGTCATTGACGACGACATCGATCTGGTGGAGATCATCCGCATGACGCTCGAGCGCGAGGGGTTCGCGGTGGTCGACGCCCAGACCGGCGAGCGCGGCCTGGCCCTGGCCCGCGCGACGCCGCCGGACCTCATCCTGCTGGACGTGATGATGGGGCAGGTGGACGAGGGCTTCCATACGGCCTACGCCCTGCGCCAGGATCCGCGCACGGCGGAGGTTCCCCTGCTGATGCTGACGGCGGTGACCGACCGCACCGGTTTCGAGTTCGATCCGGACCGCGACGCGGATTTCCTGCCCGTGGACGAGTTCGTGCAGAAGCCGATCAGCCCGCGGGTGCTGGTCGATCTGGTGCGGCGGCACCTGCCCACGACGATCTGAGGAGGGCCATGGACGAGTCGCGCGGCGGCCGGGCCGTCGCCTCCGCTTCCGTCGATCCGGCGCCGGCGAAGACCCACTTCGTCTCGGCGGCGTCGTTGCGCGAACGGCTGGACTGGCTGAACCGGCTGCGCTGGGGTGCGGCGGGGGGTGTGGCCGCGGGGGCGCTGGTGGCGGGGCCGTGGCTGGGGCTCGCGCTGCCGCTGCGGGGGCTCTTCGGCGCGGCGGCGCTGCTCGCGGTGCTGAACGGGGTGTACGTGCTGCGCAACCGGCGCCGGCCGGCCGGGGACATCGCGAGCGAGCTGCGCTTCGTCAAGGTGCAGATGGTGGTCGACCTGCTGATCCTCACCGCGCTGCTGAACTTCACGGGCGGGCTCGAGAACCCCTTCTTCTTCCTCTACACGATCCACGTCATCCTGGCGAGCCTGCTCTTCCGCGGCCGGGACATCTTCCGCATCGCGGGCCTGGCCATCGTGCTCTTCTCGGGCATGGTCGTGGGCGAGTATCTCGGAGTTCTGCCCCACCGCCACGTGGCGGGCGCCGGCGAGCTGGGGCACGGCCTGCCCTTCGTGGTGGCGGGCCTGGGCGCCTTCTGGCTCGTGATGCTCACCTGCGCCTATCTCGGGGCTTCGATCATGGCCCACAACCGGGCCATCAAGGACGATCTGGTGCGGCGGCAGGAGGAGCTCGAGGTCGCGGCGCGCGAGAAGCTCGACTTCTTCCGCTTCGTGACCCACGAGGTGAAGAGCCCGGTGGGCACGGCCCAGAGCGCGGTGCAGGCGGTGCTGGAGGCCGAAGGCGCCCATTTGGCGGACCCGGCGCGCGGTCTGCTCGAACGGGCCCTGGCCCGGCTCGACCAGGCGACGCGGATCGTGCAGGGGCTGGCCGACCTGACGCGCGGCGGGGGCCTGGCGCCGGCCGCCGACACGGTGGTCGACCTGAACGCCGCGGGTGCGGCGGTGTGCGCGCGGCTGCGCGACGACGCCGGTCCCGATCGGGAGCTCGTGTGGCGTCCGGCCCCGGGGGCGGCCGCGGTGCGGGGCGATCCCGACATGATCGACAAGGTGCTGGCGAACCTGGTGGGCAACGCCCTGCGCTACGGCGGATCGGGACCGGTCACCGTGGCGGTCGTGGACGGGCCCGCCGAGGTGGCGGTGTCGGTGGCCGATCGCGGGCCGGGCATCGCGCCGGCGGAGCAGGAGCGCATCTTCGACGAGTTCTACCGCACCGCCTCGGCTCGGGAGACGTCGCGGCTGGGCACGGGGCTGGGCCTGGCCATCGTGCGGCGCTTCATGGCGCGCATGGGCGGGCGGGTGACGGTGGAGAGCCAGTTGGGGGTCGGCTCGGTGTTCCGGGCGGCGTGGCCCCGCGCGGGAGGAGGGGCATCGTGAGCGAGCGCATCCCGTGCGGCGGGCTGGTGGAGAAGGGCGACCACGCCCTGGTCGAGGTGCTGGGCTTCGTGCCCAAGCCCGGGCGCCCCTGCGGCATCCTCGAGCTGTTCGGGCGGGCGGGGATCGCGCTGTCGTACCTGAGCGTGGGGCGCGACGCCGGCGGGCTGACCGGCATGTCGTTCTGCGTGCGCACCGACGAGCTGGCCCGGCACCGCCTGATCCTGGACGAGGTGCGCCGGCGCTACGACCCGCGCACGGTGACGGCGACGGCGCCGGTCGTCATCCTCACCCTCTACGGGCCGCACTTCCTCGAGCGGACCTCCCTCGCGTGCCAGGTCTTCGGCGCCCTCTGCAGCGGCGGCCTCGAGCCCCACACGGTCGCCTCGTCGGTGAACAGCATCTCCGCCGTGGTCGACACCCACGTGCGCGACGCGGCCGTGGCCTGCCTGCGCGAGACGTTCACCTGGCCGGAGTAGGGTCCCGCCGGGACCCCGGAAGCGCCAGCCACGGCGTCTTTCGGGGCCGATTTGATCTCTCCCCCCGATATCCTGTATAATCGTGGAGCGCCGGCGGACGGGGGACCTGCCGGGAATCGTCCCGGGGCATTCGCTTTCAACCAGAGGAACCCGTCATGCGGTCTCGTCCGTTGCGTCCGTTCGCCTGCTTCCTGTTTCTGACCTGCCTCTTCATCGGCTCCGCCCAGGCATGGGGTGCCGCGCCGTCGGCCGTGAACGACGACCCGGACGTCCGCCGCCAGGAGCTCCTGGAGCACCGCCGCGACGAAGCCGCGTCCAAGGAGCGCTGGGCGCGCGGCCTGCTGGCGGCCAAGGCGGCCCAGACCGCCAACCAGGGCCTGTACGACGTGACCCACTACGGCCTCGACCTGACGGTGAACTCGTCGACCCACAACCTGCTGGGCGCGGTCACGACCACGGCCACGGTGACGGGCGCCTCGCTGGCGACCCTCGACCTCGACCTCAAGGCCAACATGACCGTCACCGCCGCCACCGCGGGAGGCGCCGCCGCGGGCTGGAGCCGCAGCGGCGACGTGCTGACCGTCAGCCTCGATCGCACCTACACCACGGACGAGACGGTGGTCGTGACGGTGAGCTACAGCGGGAATCCGGCCGGGGAGTACTTCGGCTGGAGCACTGCCTTCGGCCGCAACATGACCTGGACCCTGAGCGAGCCCTACGGGGCGCGCGCCTGGTGGCCGTGCAAGGACCTGAACACCGACAAGCCCGACTCGGCCGACATCGTCGTCACGGTACTCGACAACGAGACCGCGGCGAGCAACGGCCTGCTGGTGTCCGAGACCACCGACGGCACCTGGCGCACCTTCCACTGGAAGACGAACTACCCCATCGCCACGTACCTCGTCTCGCTGGCCATCTACCCCTATCAGCGCTACTCGGACTGGTACGCGCCCCTGGGCGGCGGCGACCCCATGGAGGTGCAGTTCTACGTCTATCCCGAGCACTACGCCTCGGTGCAGCCCCTGTACGCCCTGACGGTGCCCATGATCGGTACCTTCGCCCAGGCCTACGGCGAGTACCCGTTCGTGGACGAGAAGTACGGCCACGCCGAGTTCGTCTGGGGCGGCGGCATGGAGCACCAGACGCTGACCAGCCTGGGCGGCGCCAGCGAGGATCTCATCAGCCACGAGCTGGGCCACCAGTGGTGGGGCGACATGGTCACCTGCGCCGACTTCGGCCACATCTGGCTGAACGAGGGCTTCGCCACCTGGAGCGAGGCCTACTGGGCCGAGCAGCAGTACGGCTTCGCCACCTACCAGGACTACATGGCCATCGCGGGCTACTACGGCGCGGGCACGATCTTCGTCGAGGACCCCCTCACCGAGAGCATCTTCGACTCGAACCTGAGCTACAACAAGGGCAGCTGGGTCGTGCACATGCTGCGCGGGGTGCTGGGCGATGCCGACTTCTTCGCCGGTCTGGCCCTCTACCGGGCGAACCACCTCTACGGCTCGGCCACGACCGAGGACCTGCAGGCCGCCATGGAGGCGGTCAGCGGGCGCGACCTGGCGGCGTTCTTCCAGCAGTGGATCTACGGCGAGTACTACCCGGTGTACGAGGCGGGCTGGGCCGCGGGCCCCGGCGCGGGCGAGGTGACCGTCACCCTGGACCAGGTGCAGACCCAGGGCGGGCTGTTCACCATGCCGGTGCCGCTGCGCATCACCACCGACCAGGGCGTGTACGACGTCACCGTGGAGAACGACCAGCTCAGCCAGCAGTTCGTGGTGGACGCGCCGGGCACGGTCGAGTCGGTGGCCGTGGATCCGGACCGCTGGATCCTGCGCAAACTCGTGCTCACGGTGCCGAACGCGTCGCTGGACCAGGGCGTCCTGCTGGTCAACGGCGTCGACTGGGCCACCTACGGCACCGAGATCACCACCGCCTACGAGAACAAGGCGTTCTGGGGCGATACGCCCATCACCTTCTGGGACTGCTTCGGCGATCCGGGCGGCTACCCCTCGACCCTGCCCGCGCCCCTCGGCCACGGCCCGGTGCCGCCCGACGTGATCGGCGACTACTCGACGGTGATCTGGGTGGGGAACAACTACAACGGCGACCTGGCGCGCTGGGACGAGACGCCCATCAAGTCGTACCTCGAGGCGGGCGGGAACGTGCTGCTGCTGACGCGGTGGAGCCAGGCCTTCCTCACCGGCGGGCTCGACGCCTATCTCGGCGTGGACTTCGCCGAGGTGAACGTCACCATCGGGTCGGTCACCGCGCTCGTTCCCGAGCTGACGAGCATCGCGATCACGGGCACGCAGAGCTTCGTCGACCTTTTCCTGGCTTCGGTGGGCCCCAACACCACCGCGCTCTACAAGGACGCGCTCAACTACCCGGCGCGGATCAGCGGCGCCCTGGCCGTGCCGCCCGGCGGCGGCACCTTCCGCGCCGACGGCGGGCGCTTCGCCCTGGTCGGCGGGCGGCCCTACCGCCTGAACGCGGCGGGCCTGAGCGCCAACGTCGAGACGATCCTGTCCGACTTCCTGCTCGAGCCCTACTCGCCGGTCTCGGCGGTGCCGGGCGACGGGGAGCTCCCGGCGCGTGTCGGCCTGGGCCGGCCGTTCCCCAACCCGTTCAACCCGCGGGTGGCGATCCCGCTCGAGCTCGACCGGGCCGGGGCCGTGACCCTCGACGTGTACGACGCCCGCGGCAGCCGCGTGCGGCGGCTGCTGGCCGGCCGGGTGGATGCCGGGGCGCGGACGGTGGTGTGGGACGGCACGGACGACCGGGGCCGGGCGGTGGCTTCGGGCACCTACTTCGCGCGCCTGCGGACCGGCGACGGGCCGGTGCGGACGCGGGCGATGGCGCTGGTCAGGTAGGGCTAGCGGGCGTAGCGCGCCTCGAAGAGGAGTTCGGTGCCGTCGGCGCCGGTCACGATGAGGGTCGTGCCGTCGAGCTCGGCGAGGATGTCGCCGTCGAGGGCGCCGAGCATGCGCTGCTCGCTGCCGAGGTCGGCGCAGGCCATGCGGGTGGAGACGAGGGGACCCAGGGAGATCCTGCCGTCCTCGTCCTGCCAGCTGCCGGTGAAGGTGTTGCAGCCGGCGAAGCCGGTGACGCGGTGGTCGGGGCGCAGGATCAGGTGGGCCTCGCGGGCGTCGGCCGCGGTGGTGATCTCGGCCTCGTCGATGCGGACCAGCTTCCAGTAGGTGTCGACGAGGGTGGCCTGTCCCGACGCGGGCGAGGCGTCCTGCGGACCGCGGTAGGCGGCGCAGCCGGCCAGGGCGCCCGACAGCGCCACGGCCAGCAGCGCCGCGCCCGGGACGAACCTACTCACCCTTCGCGTCCGCGATGATCTGCTCCAGGTCTTCCCGCGTGACACCCATCATCAGTTCGCCGTCCGGGTAGCGCAGCGCCATGGGGCCGCGCTCGCAGCCGCCGAGGCAGCCGCTCTGGAAGACGCGGATCTGCATGTCCAGACCCTGACCGCGCACCATCTCCTTCAGTTCGTCGCGCAGCGCGGCGCTGCCGCGGGCGCCGCAGCAGGGCTTCGGGTGCCCCTCGGGGCGCACGTGGGTGCAGACGAAGATCGCGTTGGGGAAGGGGGCGGGGAACTTCAGCATCGCGGGCACTCCGGGAAAACGGTGATGGGTGGACGTCCTCGCGCCACAATATACCGCGGGGCCCCCGGCCCGCATCCCCGAAATCCGGATCAGTCGATCTCCTCGAACACGCCCGCGTCGCGGTTCTTGCGCACGTTGTCCCAGGTGAAGCAGCGCCCGTTCATGGCCACGTACACCCCCGGCGACAGGGACTGGGCGAAGGCCAGCGAGCTGCCCAGGTTGAACAGGCCGTCGCTCGAGCCGAAGGCGTAGGGGATCATGGCGCCGGTCAGGACGATGGTCTTGCCCTGCAGCTCCGGGTCGCCGAGGTGCTCGCCCAGCAGCCGCGCCGTCTGCTCCATGGTGTCGGTGCCGTGGGTGATGACGATGCGCCGGTTGTCGCACTTGCGGCACTGGCTGAGAATGACCTCGCGGTCCTCGTCGTCCATGTCCAGGGAGTCGATGAGCATCAGGGTGCGCACCTCGACGTCGAGCTGGGAGCGGCCGAGCTTGAGGATGTCGCGCAGGTGGGTGTCCTTGAAGTACAGCGTGCCGTTGCGCTCGTCGTACTCCTTGTCGAAGGTGCCGCCGGTGACGAAGAGACGGATCGTGTCGTTCATGGTCGCCCCTCGGGGAATCAGTCGTCTTCGAGGCAGCCGCCCAGCCGGATGACCAGGCGCTCGCCGTCGAGGGCGTCGTGCTCGTACACCCACAGGCAGTAGTCGAAGCCGTCGTTGCGCCGCCAGGCCGAGGTGACGCGCCCGCCGGCGCGGGGGCCGACGGCCTCCTTGTCGATGGCGGCGGTGATCGTCAGGTGGCGGAAGGCGGTGGGCAGGTCGGCGGCGTCCTGGCGGTTCAGGATGTGCAGCAGGTAGGAAACCATGCCGGCACTGTTGATCTGGCCGTCCTGGTTGATCAGCACCGTCAGCACCTCGGGGGTGTCCGACGGGATGTCGGCCCGCAGGCGGTCGCCGATGGCCAGGCTGCGCGGGGGCTCGCCCTCGAGCTGGCGCAGGATCTCGCCGTAGGGCTTGCCCACGGGCTGGTTCAGGTCGCCGAAGACCGTCTCGAGGTGGGGCAGGATCTCGAAATTGGCCAGCAGGCCGCGGGCGCCCGCGGTCGAATCGCCCGTCGTGCAGATCATCCGGTAGTCGCGGGCCAGTTCGGGGAGGAAATCGCCGCATTCGGGCAGACCCCGGGGGCGCCCGGTGACCGTGTCGAACGGGATCAGGGTTCCCGCCATGTCCCACATGATGAATCTGCTGATCTCCGCCGACATTCCTCGGGTTCCCGTCGGTTGGCACGCCACTGGCTGGGATGGACCCGCGCGGCGGCGCCCGTCCCGGTTGCACGATTCCCCAATCACGTGTTTGGTGTTAGAATCGGCGTATGGGGGGATATGATACCCTTTCAGCCGCCAATCTCCAAATTGCAAACCCCGGAGGGTCCGATGATGCGATTGCAAGGGACGAGCCGCAGGCGTGGGGGCGCGCTCGTGGCCATGATGGCGCTGACCGCGCTGTGGGTCGGCGCGGCGGGGACCGCGGGGGCCGAGGATCTCGAGGAGCTCCTCACCCAGGTCGGCGAGGACTACGCCGTAGCCTACTCTTCGCCGTTCCTGTTCAGCTACGGCCCCAACGTGAACAGCAACCTCTTTTCCACGGCCCACGTGCCCTGGACGGGTCTGACCTTCGGCCTCGGCGTCAAGTTCATGGGCACCCAGGTGAACGACGACGACCGCACCTTCGGCAAGGTGATCCGGAACGTCGACCTGAGCGACTACGACCCCAGCCTGCCGGACGGCACCACCGGTGACGTCTACATGTCCGGCCCGACGATCTTCGGCGACACCGAGACCAACGGCCGCGTGCAGGGCTTCGTGAACGGCATCGAGGTGTTCAGTGCCGAAACCATTCCCGGCCTGGTCGACACGAAGTGGTCGCCCATGGTCGCGCCCGAGGCCTACATCGGCGGCCTGGCGGGCCTGAAACTCACGGTGCGGTGGCTCCCCGAGATGGATACCGGCGACTACGGCAAGACCAAGTACTTCGGCTATGGCCTGAGCTGGAACGCCAACGGCCTGCTGAAGACCCTGCCCGTCGACGTCATGGTCGGATTCTTCAACCAGGACATCGACGTCGGCACCATCTACCAGTCGAACGCCTCGTCGATCTTCGCCGCCGCGAGCAAGAGCTTCACGCGGCTGACGGTCTACGGCGGTTTCGCGCTGGAGGACTCGGAGATGGATGTCTCCTACGAGTTCGAGCATCCGACCGACCCGGCCCTGAACAGCCAGGTCGACTTCACCATCGACGGGCGGCAGGACACGCGGTTTACCCTCGGGGCGACCCTCGACATCCTCGCCAAGCTCAACATCGAGGCCGGCTTCGGCAACGAGATGACCACCTGGTCGGCCGGCCTGATGTTCGGGCTGTAGACGGCACGGGAAAAGGAGCAACGACATGAAGAACATCGAGAGCATCCTGCGGCGGGGGACGGTGCTGCTGCCCCTGCTGCTGGCGGGCCTGCTGGTCGGCGGCTGCAGCAACGACCCGGTGGCCCCCCAGGACGAGGCCCCGGCCCTGAGCGGCGAGGACGTCGCGCACCAGGCCGCCTACGTGGCCATGGCGGCCGCCGTGGTCTCGCCCCAGACGGTCGAGTTCGGCGCCAAGGCCGACAAGGACGCCTTCACCCACACCTTCACCGGCGACGTGGCCGGCATGGTGAACCTGGTCTTCACGGCGGGCGGCCAGCCGTCCGGCACGGCCACGGCCGACCATGTCGACCTGTTCACCGACGAGGGCGCGCCCCTGGTCATCACCATCGGGCTGCAGGGCTTCTCGGGCACCGTGCTGCTGGGCTTCGATCTGGACGCGGCCATCAACCGGAACGATGACCCCGACACGGCGGTCATCACCGGAGCGGGCACCTTCGCCTCCGGGCCCTACGCGGCGAGCTTCACCTTCGACTCGCTGGCGGTGGTTTCGGGCGGGGCGTATCCCGGCAGCGGGACCATGACCTTCACCGGCAGCGGGTACACCGCCACCGTGACCTACGGCGGCGGCGGCACGGCCCTGCTCGAGATGAGCAGCCGGGCCTGGGAGATCGACCTGGACACCGGGGACATCACCGAGCTCGACACGATGCTGCTGCCCGAGTAGCGGCGGCGGGCCGGCCCGGACCGGGGCCGCATAGAACGAGGCGGAGCTCCTTGCGGGGCTCCGCCTTTTTTCTCCGCTGCGGCCAGGCCGCTCCGAAGTGGATCCGTCCCTTTTTCTGGACCGGGCCCGATCATGCGATCGTGAGTCGCGGTCCAGTCCGGAGCCCGCTCCCGACACGACTTTGCGCTGCCTATGTTTCAGGGCAGGCGGGGTCGGTCCGTTCGTCGGGACGAGCCTGGTGGCCTCCGCTTCCGCTCATTCGGGTCCCACGGGACCCGGTTTCATAATGGTGGGCCCCGCGACCCCGATCAAGCGGATTCTCGCGGCCGGACGGTCGGCGCCGTGCCGTCGCGCAGCAGCAGGGCGGTGAAGATGAGGGCGGAGGCCAGGACGAAGCGCCCGGTCAGGTCCTCGCCGCGGAACACGACCCCGAGGGTGGCCGCGATGAGCGGCTGCAGGAAGATGAAGATGGCGACGCGGGTGGCGGCGACGCGCTTGACGGCCCACAGGTTCAGGAAGTACGTGGCCACCGTGGCGCCGAGCACGACGTAGGCCATGATCAGCAGGTGGCCGGCGTCGAGCCGGGACAGATCGGTGGCGAGCAGGGCGCGGCCGCCATAGAGGAACATGCCCACGGCGCCCGCGCCGAAGACCACCATCGTGGCGGCCAGCGGATCGTTGCGGGCCATGATGCGCCGCGTGAGCACGACGTAGAGGGCGAAGCTCGCGGCGTTGGCCAGGGTCAGGAGGTCGCCGGCGAGGTGGCGCGCGTCCCACGCGAAGCGGTCGGCTTCGAGGAGCACGAGCACCCCCGCGATGCCGGCCACGAAGCCGGCGGCCTTGCGCCGCGTGAGGGGTTCCTGGCGGCCCAGCACCGAGAAGAGCAGCACGAAGGTCGGGATCTGGCTGCAGATCAGGGCCGAGCGGCCCACCGTCGTGCGGGCCAGGCCTTCGAGGAAGAGGCCCTGGTTCAGCACGATGCCGAAAATGGAGGCCACCGCGAGCAGGCCCATGTCGCGCCGCGCGGGCAGGGGGCGGCGGGCGGCGAAGACGATCAGGGCCACGACGACGAAGGCGGCCAGGGTGCGCAGCGACGCCCACGCCGGTGCGCCGATCTCGGTGACGAGGATCTTCGAGGCCAGGTAGTTGATGCCGAAGAGGACCTGGATCGACACGAGGGCTGCGCGCACCCGGGCCCTGCTCGCGGGGGCGGGCGACGGGGCGGCGGTGGGACGGGTCATGGCGTTCGCCCTCGGCTGGGGAAGAAAAGCGGCGGGGCCGGATCGCTCCGGCCCCGCAGTCTAGTCGCCCGGCGCTCCCGGCGCCACCCGCGTCAGAAGTCCTCGTCGTCGAGGGGGATGACCTCTTCGGGCGTCCGGGTCCGGGCCGGCGCGGCG